>CAMJHW010000163.1 GCA_946405645.1 uncultured Bacteroidales bacterium | reverse complement strand
ACCACCTCAATGAGAATGCCTACATCGTCCCCGGTCTCGGCGACGCCGGCGACCGCATCTTCGGCACCAAGTAGCCATATTTGTGAAATACGCCCCCTTGGGAGCATAAAATGCGGAAGGTCTGCAAAAATGCTGCAGACCTTCCGCGTTCATTATGCCTCCCACTGTCGTGAGAGCCCGTTTCCGTGCGGAAGGTCTCGCGCATAAAAGCAGACCTTCCGCGCCGGAAGGGATCAGAGGCTGGCTTTGATTCTGAGAATGGTGAGAGAATAGGGCTGGAAGGTGTAGGTGAAGCTGTCGGAGACTCCCTTGACCTCGGCTTCGACAGGGGAGACCTTGCCGGGCTCCTCGAAGCTGTTGTCGTCCTTGAGGCTTCCGGAGGAGAGGATGACAGCCTTTCCTGTCTTCGAAATGCCTTTGGCTCCCGCGAGGTGGATGCGGGTAGTCATGGGTGCAGCTTCGGAGTTCACTACCTTGACGATAACTTCGCCGGTCTCGTTGTCATATCCGGTTACCGCGAACCTTCTCTCGAGAGGGGTGTAGGTTACGTTGCCTATTTCCTTTCCGTCAATCGTGCAGGAGATCTGCCCATCCTTGACGCCGACGGCAACGTCGTGCCATACACCCTCATCGAACGCCAGATCGGTTGTGAGCGTGCCGAGTGCGAGCCTGCAGCCGTTCACCATATTGTTGACGGTGACGGAATACCTCTGCGGACCGGCCGGGGCGGCTGCCCCGCGCGGCCTTCTGGGGGCGTTGATACCCACTGAGATGTAGTTGGCGTCATCCTTGACGGCAACCCTGAACTCGCATCCGCTGAAGACCTTCTCCCAGAGAACGCTTGCCTTGATGTCGCAGTTGCCGTAGCTGTCCTTGGAGCTTAGCCATCCGCCGGAGCTGAGCTGGGCGGGGGCGTTCTTCAAGGTTCCCGGGATATAGAGCCCGGGCTCACGGAGACCGGAGAGGTCCTTGCGTTCCCCCTCGCGGAAGCCGTCGGCACTGACTGCCCAGGATCCGGTGGCATCCCATTCGGGAGCCTTTCCGGAGACCGTGTATCCCTTGACCTGGATGGAAGCGTCGGGTGCGGAGACGGTGGAGGCAAAGCCGACCTTGCCGGCTACGGTACGGTCGGGCTCCGGAAGCGTCAGCTCTGAAGCGGTGATGAAGTCGGGCCTGTTCTCGCTGAACATTTTCTGTACGAAGTAGGACGAGCGTCCGAAGACCTGGTCGTTCTTGAAGCGGATGAGATTGGTGGGCCACTGGGCGAAATCGGTATTCTCGAGCAGCGGTGCATAAGATGCGATGGACACCAGGTCGGAGTTCTTCTCGATGCCGGTCATGAACGCCGCCTCTGCGAGGGCGCCGTCGAGGTTGCCGGAACCGACTCCGGCATTGACGGCGTATTCACCGATATAGACCTTGTACATGTTGCGCGGCAGGTTGTCGAACAGATGTACGGTATTGTAGAAGGTCTCGGGATTGACGTAATAGTGGGCGTCAATCATCTCCGTGGGAGCGGTATAAGTCTCCGGAAGGGTGCCCGGTGTGCCGTGGTTGCTGATGAATATGATGTCGGGATATGCGGCCTTGACGATGGGATAGACGTAGTTGTAGCGCTCTATGTAACGCTCGCCCACGTTCTCGTTGCCAAGCTCGATGTACTTGAGAGGGAAGGGGTCGGGATGGCCGTTCTTCGCGCGCTCGGCGCCCCACTTGGTGGAGGTGTCGCCGATGGCGTACTCGATGGCGTCCAGGATGTCCTGGATGATGCCGCCCAGCTCGTTCATCTCGTAATAATCACCGTTCCTGACCATGCATGACAGTCCGATATTGACCACATACATGGCGGAAGCTCCGATATCCTCGCAGAACTGCAGGAAGTCGTGGTAGCCGAACGAGCAGGAATTGTGATATCCCCAGAGGTCGAACTGTCCGGGACGGTCCAGGCGGTCTCCGATGGTCTCCTTCCACTTGATGCGGTTCTCCATGCTCATGCCTTCCACGATGCAGCCTCCGGGCCATCTGATGAAGGACGGCTTCAGGTCGGCGAGGGTCTGGGCGATGTCCTCCCTGAGTCCGTGTCCCTTGAAGGTCTTTGCAGGAAGAAGGGATACATAGTCGAGCCAGACCTTTCCGGTGGATTCGAAGTTGAAGACGAGCTTGACCTTGCTGTCGGTGGCTTTCGAGGTGAACTTGGCGTCGTATTTCACCCAGTCTCCATGGAATGAGGGGCTGAAAGTCTCCTCGTAGAGGGATTTGCCGTCGGATCCTACGAGCGCCGCCGTGAAGCTGCTGGTGAATGAGGGGTCTGCACGGAGGAAGAACGAGAAGTTGTACTCTTCGCCTTCCTTCAGCGGAATGCCGTTCCAACCTTCGTTGGTCAGCTTGGCTCCCCAGTAGGGCACGGTGATCTCGAGCGAGTGCGGATTGGCTTCGCTGAGCGGCTTGGTGGTGACGACCTTCATCGCGGCGTTCTGGCCCTCGATGGTCCATCCGATCGACTGGTCGTTGGGATCGAAATGGTGGAACCTGTAGTCCCTGACCGTTCCGTATGCGTAGTTGGGCTTGCGCGGCCCTACGACGTCGTCCCCGTCCAGCGTGCAGTCCGCGGGGATGTCCTTCTCTTCGAATCCCATATTGTAGATCATCTCCGGCCAGATGCCGCCGTCTCCGGCGTGGTTGATTTCCTCGAAGAAGATGCCCCAGAGGTCCTGCGGCACATCCACCGGCCTGTCCTGGAGATCGACCTTCAGGACGGCCTCCGGTTTAGCGGTGCAGCCGCACAAGAGTGCGGCTGCTGCCATAAGTATGTATATCCTTTTCATTGGTGTCGCCTACTTGAAGATCTTCTGGGCTATCTGCGTGAGATAATCGCGGCAGTTCATCCAGGTGTGTCCTCCGTCGGGAGTGTAGAAGGTATGCTTCACGCCCTGCTCCGTCAGGTAGCCGTCAAGGCCGCGGGAAGCGGCGATGAGGAAGTCGGATGTACCGGTACCGATCCAGAGGAACTTGACGTTCTTCTTGACGTCCGCGAGGGGAGCGTATGTGCCGTTGGTAAAGTTGGTCTTGTACTCCTCACCGAAGATGGCGGGGGCCATGGCGCAGACATACTGGAAGGACTTGGGGTTGCCGAGGCCGCAGGCGAGCGCCTGGCGGCCGCCGAGCGAGAAGCCCGCTACGGCGCGGTCTGCAGCCGAGGTCTTGACCTTGTAGTTGGCCTCGATGAAGGGCTTGACGTCCTTCATGATTTCGTTGGTCACGATGTCGGTACCCATGGAATCGTAGTGGTCTGCCTTGCCCTGGAGCATCATCTCAGGATAGGGGTTGGCATAAGGCATCACCACGATCATCCTCTTGGCCTTGCCCTGGGCGATGAGGTTGTCGAGGATGTTGTTCATATGGCCAACCTTGAACCATGTTTCGTAGGTGTCAGTCATTCCGTGGATGAGGTAGAGCACAGGAAGTTTCTCCTTTCCTGCCGGATCGTATCCGGCCGGGGTGTAAACGCACATCACGCGGTCGATGCCGCAGGTAGTGGAGTGGTAGTAGCGGTAGCTGACCTTGCCGTGCGGAACGTCCTGGATGTCCTGTACGGACGGGACGGGGCCGCGTACGTCCGCCAGCGAGTTCTTGAAGCCCTCGTTGGGGAAGATGAACATATTGTTGGGGTCTGCGACCTGCTTGCCGTCCACGAGGAAGCAGTACGGGTAGATGTCGGGCTTGCCCGGGGT
>CAMJHW010000162.1 GCA_946405645.1 uncultured Bacteroidales bacterium | reverse complement strand
CGCCTACCTTGTTGCAGACTTCCCAGCTGACTTCGAACAGGTAGTCGGGGCTCAAAAGCTTTTTATCCATCAATTGTTGTCTGTCATTTTAAGTTCGTATGCCTCGTCCGTACGGATGATGAAGTCGCTGAGCACGTTCATGTAGTTGATGAAGGCCTCGTACGGGGTGTCATACGGATTGAAGTACTTGTGCACCTCTCCGTCGGAGAAGAACTTCGTACACATATAATAGAGGTGGTCGCTCTCCTGGAGATGACCGAAATCGGACCACAGGACGGGATCGTTCAGGATCGAGAGCTTCTCGGTGAGGCCGTAGAGCTTGGAGAACGCATCGTTCTGGAGCTCGTTTCCGAGCCATGCGGTCACATCGCGCTCCTCGTCCGCCCATGAGATCGCCTCCGGCACGGAAAGGCCGTCGACAGCCTTGTGCTTGCGCGCTGCGCGGGCAGGCGTGACGAACTCGAAGGTTCCGTCGGCGATGACGGCCTTCGGCAGGGCGCGCATGAAATCAAAGATGCCGCTCTGGGCGCTCTGATGCTCACCGAAGGTCTCATAATCCATGAAGAGGTTGATGATGTCGCCTCCGTCGGCCACGGCTGCCTTGAGCCAGTCGAGATACTTCTCCGCTGTAAGCGGCCAGTCCTCCCAACTCTGGTTGGAGAAGCGGAAGGCGATGTCGTCGCTGAGCTGGTAGTTCCTGAGAAGGAGCTTGAGCTTCGGCTGGATGTCGTCGGTATAGATGAAGTTGGGGCTCTTCCAACCCATGATGTGACGCGCGCCTTCGGTGAGCATGGTCTTGTAGCCGAGGTCGTACACGGCATGGCCGATGGCGTCGGAATAGACCAGCTCGGTATTGCGGAAGGAGACGGGCTTGACACCGAAGTACTGTTCGATGGCGGCCTGGTGCTTAAGCACCTGATGCTCGAACTCCGAATGGGACGCGAGCGATGCGAGCGAGTGATAATAAGTCTCTCCGAGGAATTCGACGCTGCCCGTCGCCGCAAGGCGGCGGAAGCTGTCGATCACTTCCGGGGCATAGCGGTCGAACTGCTCGAGGACGGATCCGGTGATGGAGAATGCTACCTTGAAAGCGCCCTTGCTCTCCTTGATGGCCTCAAGCAGGAGCTCGTTCATGGGGAGATAGCACTTCTGGGCTACCCTTTTGAGGATGGTCCTGTTGGCGAAATCGTCATAATAATGAGAGTCCTTGCCGATATCGAAGAACCTGTAAAGTCTGAGTCTTGTAGGCTGGTGTACCTGGAAGTACAGACAAATGCTCTTTTTCATATTATTTGATTTTTATTGTTTCTTATACCAGGGATTCGTAAACCTTCTTGAGCTTGGCGGTAGCACCGTTCCACTTGAGGGCATTGACCTCTTCGTAACCGTTGGTCGCCGCGAAATGCGAGAGCGCCGGATACTGGAGGAGGGCATAGATGTCGTCGGCCAGCATGTCCACGTCCCAGAAATCCACCTTGAAGGCATATTTCAGCACCTCGGCGGCGCCGGACTGCTTGGAGATGATCGAAGGGACGTTGGTGCGCATGGCCTCGAGGGGAGAGATGCCGAAAGGCTCGGACACCGAAGGCATTATATAGACGTCCGACAGGGCGAACATCTTCTGGACGTCGGCTCCGCGGAGGAAACCGGTGAAGTGGAACCTGTCGGAGATGCCCAGACGTGCGACGTGACGGATACTGCGGTTCATCATGTCGCCGCTACCGGCCATCACGAAGCGGACGTGATCGGTCCTCTTCAGGACCTTGGCGGCTGCCTCGATGAAGTACTCGGGACCTTTCTGGAAAGTGATGCGTCCGAGGAAGGTGACGACCTTGTCCTTCACGCCGCGTTCCACGCTGAGGTTTTCGCGTCCGCTGAAGTCGACGGCATTGTGCACGGTGACGACCTTGGCGGGGTCGATATGGTATTTGTTCACCACTATGTTGCGGGTAAGGTCACTTACCGTGACCACCTTGTCGGCGGCAAGCATTCCGCGGGTCTCGATGTCGAGCACGCGGGTATCGATGTGCTTCTCGTCACCGCGGTCATAGGAGGTGGCATGTACGTGGACCACTAGGGGCTTGCCGGTGAGCTCCTTGGCGGCGATGCCGGCAAGGTAGGTAAGCCAGTCGTGCGCGTGTATGACGTCGAACTCGTCCTTGTGCTGCATGGCGATGGTTCCTCCGACCATGGCATAGCGCGCAACCTCTTCCATGAGGTTGGAGCCATACTTGCCGGAGAACTTGAACTTGGTGCCGTGCTGGACGGAGAAGTCCTTGACCTGGCGCTTGCGCTCCTCCTCGACGAGGGTTTCGAACTCGTCGGGATTGACATAAGGCACCAGGGAGCTGTCGATATGGATGAATTTGACCTTGTCGAGGAACTCGTCGACCGAATTGCTTACGGTATCGACGGCTACATCGCTGGCGTTGATGATGGTGGTGGCGCTCTGGTCCTCGTCACCCGATGCCGAAGGCATCACGAAGAGGGTCTCCACGCCGTTGTACGCCAGTCCCTTGACTATTCCTTCACAGGCAGTGCCGAGACCGCCGGCGATATGGGGAGGAAACTCCCATCCGAACATGAGTACTTTCATATCCTAGTCCTCCTTGTATTTATTGATGATATAGTCCACGGCAAGGAGCGCCGCAGTACTGAGAGCCGAGGAGATGGCTCCGTGAGCCTCGTGCGGCGGGTCTCCGTCATAAAGCTCGGAGAATGCGCCGACACCGTGCTTGGAGAGGTCCTCATAGAAGCCCTCGATCAGCCACTCGGCCTTCTTCACGAAAGACTGGCCCTTCACCCTGAAGCTCACGTCGCAATAAGGCTCGAGCAGGAACGGGAAGGAGCAGCCCTGGTGATATGCGAGGTCGCGGTCGATCTGGGTGCCTTCATAGACTCCTTTGTACTTGGAATCGCGGGGCGAAAGGGTGCGGATGCCCCTGCTGGTCACCAGTTCGTTGTCGATCACTCGCAGGACCGAAGAGAAGAGGTCCTCGTCCACGGGGGAGTACTTGACCCAGATGGCATAGAGCTGGTTCGGACGGATGTCGGTATTCTGTCCGGCACCGTCCACATAGTCTGCGAGACAGCCTCTGGAAGCGTTCCAGAAAGTGGGCATGAAATTCTCCTTGACAAGGTCGCGGACGGGAGTCCAGCGGGCGGAGAATCCGCTGGCCTTGGCACCGTACTTCGACTCCATCTCAAGCGCGAAGCACAGGGCGTTGTACCAGAAAGCGTTGGTCTCGACCTGGTATCCGGCGCGCTCAGTCACGGGAATGCCGTGGACATAGGCGTTCATCCAGGTGAGAGCCACGCGGTCCATCTGCGCCCAGAGCAAGCCGTTGGGCTGCATGGACACTTCCTTGCGCTCGCCGGGGCCGTAGCTCTCGATGATGCCCTTGACGGTATTGCCGTATTTCTTCCAGACCTTTGCAGGATCGGCACCGAAATCGTCGATGTACTCTTGAAGGATGATGGGCATATAGAGAGGCGACTCGACCTGGGTGGTACGACGGAAGAGACGCTCCTGCTCGTCGGCGATGAGGTTGTCGAGGATCTCCTCGAACTCCGCAGCATTGCCGTTGGCATAGAGCGTAAGGCCGGGAAGGGCAACCAGAGTCTCACGGAGAAGGCCGGTATAGAGCCAGGAGAATCCGGCGGTGACCTTCTTGCGGTTGTTGTGGTTGCAGATCAGAGTGTCGGCGCAGCGGACGAGCTGCTCGCGGTTGTTGGTGACCTCGGGAGTCTTCTTGT
>CAMJHW010000161.1 GCA_946405645.1 uncultured Bacteroidales bacterium | reverse complement strand
CAAGAAGGGCATCGCCGCCAAGGGCAAGAAGTGCGCCGAGCGCGGCGAGGTCAAGACCGTCCGCTTCATCGAACCGCTTCCTGACGAGCAGGAAGAGGTCCGGATCACTGACGCATCGGGAGAAGAATCCCCTGTCATTCTGAGCGACAGCGAAGAATCTCCCGAGGCCCTCGACGAAGTCCCGGACCTCCCGGGCGACCTCTTCGACGAGCCGACGCTGTTCTAGCGGCAGGAAGCCGCACAAAAAAGAATTCTCCCGGACGCCGCCAGTCGCGACCGGGAGAATTTTTTATGGAGGAAGCGGATCTTTGGATATCAAAGGCCGGTACTACTGGCGAACATTGAAGAAAACAAAAAAGTACCGGCAGCGGGTATCATCCCGCTTCACTCCCCACACACCCTGCCTTCATAGTTTTGAGCATGATTTTGACGCTTGAATGGGCTCACAGATGCATCGCGAGAAAGCGATACGCGCATGAATACAGGCAGGCCGTATGTTCGTTCTTCATACTGCTTTTGCCGAAGACTCCGGGAAACGTTCCGCAGGGAGGTTTTATAGTTTATTGTCTTTCAGGTCAGAATCGCATGGCGGAATCCGGGATCGTCATCTATCCCTTCCCTGAAGAGCCTTCGACATAGCAGCTGAGAAAAAGTTCAGGACAAATCTTTGCTACCACTTGATGGCTTCCACGCCATACAATGTCACGTCTCCGTCAGCATCGATTTCCATGTACTCGGGAGAGAACTCAGCGGGGAGCATATAAATGCTGAAAATGTTCGAAGGGAGCTCCTCGCTCTGTCCGTTGTTCAGGTTGACGACGCGGAAAGATACCGGATCGTTGCTGGTAGCACGGATTGACACCATGTCGGATCCGATACGGACCTCGACTTTTTCCGACACGGCCACACGCGGACGCAGTTCGCCTCTCGACGTATGAGTCAATCTTTCTACTACTGTTGTAAAACTACCACCATCACCCGCCGAGGCGGGAGCCGCGAATGCCAACGCGGCAAGAATAATAAATAATAATGTTTTCTTCATGCTTGTATAATGTTTCTTCCCATTACAAAATTAGCATGAATAGATGAAAACATTGCAATCCGCGGTATTACAAATGAAAATCCAACTTGTTGATTTTTAGTAATATGCAAAATCCGCCGCGTGACAAAGACAAAACAGCGCTCAATTCAGGCGCCCCGCGAACTCGGAATAGTCCTCTCCCAGGGACAGGAAGAGTTTCTTGTAGCGGCTCTTGCGCGTCCGGACGGATTCCTCCGTCATGTCCATGATGAAACTGATACTCTTGGGCGTGAAACCGGCGAAGAAAAGGGTGAGCAGCTTGAAATCCATATCCTTCATCTTGTGCTCGGACCCTGCGGAGAAAATCTCCCGCAGACGGGTCATCAGATTGCGGTTGCTGATATCCAGGGTCTTCTCGAGGGAAGGGATGAACTGCTCGTCGTTGCGCAGCGTGCGGAGCGTCGAGCGGAACTCGGAGATGACGTCTTCCTTCATCGCCTTGCCCCGTGTCCGTTCGCGGACATACAGCGCTTCGTCGGTCCAGGAGAAATAGGAATCGGTCAGTTTCTGCATGAGCCGGATCTTGTCCTGGACCAGCGAAGACAGGACGGCGCCGGCACCTTTCTGCTTCTCCTGGAGCAACTGCAGGTCCTGGCTGAGGCCCTCCACTTTCTCCATCTCCTCGACGACCTGCATCTTCCGCTTCCGCAGCAGGATGAAAGCGATCAGGATTACCGTCAGCAGCGAGACGGCCACGAGGGCGCAAATCAGCACGATCATCCATTTCTGCTGCCGCTCCGAGGCATAGCGTTCCTCGAAATATGCCCGCTGGCTGTGGGTGATCGAGCGGGTCAGCTGCGAAGCGACGGCCCGGTTCTGCAGCTCGGAAGTCTCCAGGATCGCCCGGTAGGCCATGTTTACATCTCCCCGATGCAGACCGATCCGGTGGACAGACCCGAAATAGATGGTGCTGTCCACGGACGAGCGCAGCTGCGGCTCGAAGGCGTTCATGCAGCTGTCCGCCTCGGCATGCCGCCCCATCATCTCCATGATGACGGCCAGGCGGATCTGTCCGGACAGCCCGAGCGGATAGCCGCAGGCCTCGGCCTGCCTGTAGAGCTGTTCGGCCTCCGCATAATGCTCCTCCAGATAGGAGAAGTCCGCCTTGAGGGCATACAGGTAATACCGCAGGTAAGAATCCGTGACCTCAGACGCAGTCACCAGCGAATCGACGATGCGCCTGGCCGGTTCCATCCGCCCCATCCCCTGCAGGGTCCGGGCCATGTCCAGCCGGGCATAGTCGGCGGAGAGCCGCTCGCCGGCCGCGTCGAACGCCTGGACGGCCTTGCGGGCATACTCGTAGGCAGACGGCGTATCGAAGTTCTCGGAATACAGTACGCTCAGGTGGTCATAGGCGAAGCCGAGGAAGCGCCTGTCGGCCAGCTGCTCGGCCAGGGCGGAGGTCTCGTTGAAGAGGTAGGAAGCCTCGACGGCCTTGCCGGCATTCTGCTTCACCACCCCCAGATAATAAGCCGCCTTCATCCGCTTCTCCATGGTCCCGTACCGGTGGTAGTAATCATAGGCGGGACCGATCAGCGAATCGCTCTGGACTTCGATATAGTTCTTGTACTGCGCCGCCGTGAGGAGCACGGCATAACGCGCCCGCAGGCCACGCGGGTAGAGGTCGTCCGCAGATAACTGCTGCAAGATGAAAAGAGCGCTGTCCGGCCGGGAATCCAGCAGCAGCTCAGCCTGCCCCACCGACTGCCGGGACACCGGAGAACAGGCGGCCAGGCACAGGAAGAAGAACGGGAGCAACAGCAGTCTTTTCATCATCATCTTATGGTGTTCATTTCAGGAAAACGGCCTCCATCGCGGCGGCGTCCGGCTCTTCGCCGGTCATCAGCGCGTAGCCCGTGACGGCCTGCATCAGCAGCCAGGCGGAGCCGGGAATGTAGCCCGGACGGCCGGCAAGGCAGGGGTCCTTGTAGTTGGCTTCCAGCAGATGGGCGCAGTCGATGCGGTCGATGCCCTCGACGGCGCGCGGCAGGGTGTAGACGACCACGTCGGCCTGCACGCCGCCCGCCACCTCGGCGTGGCGGTAGAGCCGTGTATCGAGGCCGAGGTCCTCGGCGGCGGCGAGCGCGGCCTTGCCGGCGCCGCCGTAGCCGACCACGGCCGCCGTGCGGCAGCCGAGCGGCTCCAACAGGGCCTTCACGCCCCGGTAATCGGAATTGTAGGCCTTCGTCCCGTCGGGCGTCCTAACCACGAGGTTGGTCGCCCCGGCGCGCTCGCACTCGGGACTGCGCCAGTCCACCCGCGCGAAGGCGTCGCCCTTGAAGGGCGCCGTGACGTTGATCGCCTTGTAGCCGGCGAGAAAGCGCCGCCAGGCTTCGTCGAAATCGGGCGTCTCGATCAGGTCGTAGACATACCTGCCGCCATAGGCAGCGGTGAACAGCGCAGGGCTGAGCGAATGGGCGATCGGATGCCCGATGAGTCCGAACTTATCCATTCTGGCGCTGTCTGACGGCTTCGAAAAGCAGGATGGCGGCCGACACGGACACGTTGAGCGAGTCCAGGCGGCCGAGCATCGGGATGCGGATATGCGCATCGGCCGCTTCGCGCCAGGCATCGGTCAGTCCGGTGGACTCCGTGCCCATCACGAGGGCGGTGCCGACGGTCATGTCGCAATCATAATAGAGGGAAGAATCCTGCAGCTGCGCCGTCAGGATGCGGATGCCGCGCGCCTT
>CAMJHW010000160.1 GCA_946405645.1 uncultured Bacteroidales bacterium | reverse complement strand
CAGTTCCAGGACGGTTTCCTCGACATCAGGGGCGTCACGCGTCGCCTGACTCAGGTCAATACCCAGATCGCCATCCCCTTCGTGCTTTCCAGCAAAGGCTATGGCCTGCTTTGGAACAACTATGGCCTGACGGACTTCAACCCTGCCGACAACAGCGTGACTCTCACAGCCGAGGCCGAGACCGGACGCAGTGAGACCGTCAATGCTACCGGCACATCGGGCAACCGCCGCGAGATGCGCTGGGCAAGGCCGTTCTCCGGGACTTTCGAGGTGCCCGAGGCAGGGGAGTATGCCCTGCTGTATGATGTGGGGCAGAAGATGGCTCGCCGTCATTACCTCACCATCGACGGCGAGAAGGTGATAGACTTCTCGAATACCTGGCTGCCTCCTACCACGTCCACATTCATCACCCTTTCCGCAGGGAAGCATACGGTAGCCACTGAGGGAGTGCGTGGCGACGCGCCTGTCCTTTATTGGCGCAAGGTCTCGGACCAGACCGTATACAGCTCTCCCGTCGCCCAGGCTTTGGACTATACCGTGTTCGCCGGCGATGCCGACATGGTCATCTCCACGTACAGGACTCTCACCGGTCCGGTGCCGGAGATGCCCGAATGGATGTTTGGCTATATCCACTGCCGCGAACGCTACCATTCTCAGGATGAGATCATCGAGAATGCCAATGGCTTCAAGGAGCGCGGAATTCCGCTCGATGTGATCGTCCAGGACTGGCAGTGGTGGGGCAAGACCGGCTGGAACTCCATGGAGTTCGACCCCGAGCATTATCCCGATCCCGCGGCCCTCACCAAGGCCCTCCACGATATGGACACCCGTTTCATGATCTCCGTCTGGTCCAAGGTCGACCATCCGAGCGCTCTCGGACAGAGACTGGAGGAGCGCGGGTATTATATCGACGGAACGGACTGGGTAGATTTCTTCAACCCCGAGGCTGTGGACTATTATGTGCAAAGTTTCCGTGATTCCCTCGCAATCCCTTACGGGATAGATGCTTGGTGGTTCGACGCCACGGAACCCGAGAACGACGACCTCGCCGGCCGCAAGATTGCTGACAATACCCTTCCCGGCGAGCTCTACCGCAATGTTTATCCTCTGATGGTGAATCGCGCCATGTACACCGGCTTGAAGGACGTCACGGACCACGAACCTGTGATCCTGACGAGAAGCGCCTTCTCCGGCATCCAGCGCTACGGCGTAGTGACCTGGTCCGGCGACGTCGGCAATGATTTTGTTATGATGAAGCGTCAGATCGCAGGCGGCCTCGGCCAGATGGCTGCGGGTCTGCCCTGGTGGACCTTCGACGCCGGCGGTTTTTTCCGCCCGAACGACCAATATACTTCCGAGGAGTATCAGGAGCGTCTGGTCCGCTGGGTCCAGACCGCAGTGTTCCTGCCGTTTATGCGCGTCCACGGATATATGAGCCAGACCGAGCCCTGGCGTTACAGCGAGCGAACCTGCTCCCTTATGACGGATGCCATCAATCTCCGCGAAAAGCTGCGCCCGTACATTCTCGCCTGCGCGAAGAAGGTTTCCGAAGAGGGATATACTCTGATGCGCCCGCTCGTCTTCGACTTCGCCGATGACGAGGAGGCTCTGCGTCAGGATTGCGAGTTCATGTTCGGACCTTCCCTTCTCGTTTCGCCCGTCACAGAGGCCGGCGTCACGACCTGGAAGACCTATCTTCCAGTAAATGAGGACGGTTGGACCGACTTCCGTACCGGTCAGTGGTACCGGGGCGGACAGTATGTCGAGACCCCCGTCGATCTCGATTCCATCCCGGTGTTCGTCCGCAGCACCGAGTTCGACCACTACCTTGTATTCAACAATTTCAACAGACAATAATGAAACACGGTTTTCTCATCCCGGTCCTTGCGACCGTTATCGCATTGGCCTTCGTTTCCTGCGCAGGGAACAAGCAGGTGGGTGTACTCACTAAACCCACTCCCGCCACCACCAATCTCCCCGGCAAGGAGTATCCCAAAGTCAATCCCGACCTCAGCGTCGTGTTCCGCGTCGAGGCACCTGACGCCCAGTCCGTCTCGGTCAATGTCGGCAAGCCCTATCAGATGACCAAGGGCGAAGACGGCGTTTGGGAAGTGACCACCGATCCCCTTGTGCCCGGATTCCACTACTATATGCTCAACATCGACGGCAAGAGAGTTGCCGACCCCAATACTCAGAAATTCTTCGGCTCCGGCTATTGGTCCAGCGGTATCGAGATCCCTGAGGCCGGTGTCGATTTCTATCTCGAGAAGAAGGTCCCGCACGGCGAGATCCGTATCGAGAAATACGATTCTCAGCTGACCGGTGCGGAGAGGACAAGCTATGTCTATCTCCCTCCCCAGTACGCTTCCGAGCCCGACAGGCGTTTCCCCGTGCTCTACCTTATGCACGGCGCAGGCGAGGATGAGACCGGATGGAGCACCCAGGGAATGCTCCGGGACATCATGGACAACCTCATCGCCGCCAAGGAGTGCGTTCCGATGATCGTCGTGATGGAAAGGGGTACTGCCGTGCTGGCTGATGCCGATCCCGCAGCACGTCCCAACCTCTTCAACTTCGACGCTTTCGAGAAGGTGATGGTCGAAGAGTCTGTTCCGACCTTCGACGCCCGTTTCCGCACCTTGACGGACCGCGACAACCGCGCCATCTGCGGACTTTCCCTCGGAGGATTCCAGGCCTATACCATCGGACTGGACCATCCCGAGCTCTTCGGATGGATCGGCGGCTTCAGCGGCTCCGGCCGCGGCCCGAACGACCGCAGGGACTCCGAGATGTATCCCAAGTCGCTCAACGACGACTATCATCTCTTCTACATCAGTATCGGCACCGATGAGCCGGCGGGTATGTATGCCGGTATCCGCGACCTGCATCTCGCCCTCGACAGCCTCGGCGTCAACCACGTGTACTACGAGTCCCCCGGCACCGGCCACGAGTGGCTCACCTGGAGGCGTTCGCTGCACCAGTTCGCCCCCATGCTCTTCAAATAGAATCTTTATAAACTCAAACTTCCTATGAAACGCATACTAACCATATTGACACTTTGTGCGGCTTTGTCCCTTTCTCTCTCCGCGCAGGAGAAGGCAGCCATCGACGTTCACGCCAAAGCCCCTTCGGGGATGATAGATCCCATGCTGTACGGACAGCTGTTCGAGCATATCTATTTCTCCGCCAACAACGGAGTGTGGCAGGAGCTGATCTATGAGCGCTCCTTCGAGCCGGAGCATTATCCCGGCATCACTCCGCGCGACGGTTATTTCGACGGGTGGTATATGGATGAGGAAAAGATCCTTCATTCTCCGACCCGTTACGAACAGCCGATGCCGCTGACGTCAGTCGATACCGACGACTATGAGATCACGATGGATCTCAACTGGCGCTCCTACCGCCTTGCCAGGCGTTCGTGGAGCGGCGGTCTGATGGACATCCGTTTCGCGGTAAAGAACCAGGCTAACGGTGAGCCGTACTATGTCCGTCTGCACAATCCTTATTATGAGGCGCGTATCTTCACCCCGGCCCAGACCGAGGCGCAGGTGCAGGCAGCGGAGCTCGCCCGTGCAAGGCAGCAGGCTTCCGCACAGGTCACCGATCCCAACTTCTCGATAGCCAAGATGGTGGAAAGGGAGGGACAATCCTTCGGCGGACGTCCGGGACGCGTAGTCAGGACTCTCGATCCCCTCGTTTCCAGGACCGCCACTCCCGAACAGATAAACGAGAACCAGGACTGGCACAAGCTCCGCATCGTCTGCAAGGGCAAGTC
>CAMJHW010000159.1 GCA_946405645.1 uncultured Bacteroidales bacterium | reverse complement strand
ACAATACCCTCGTCGGCATCGTCACCAACCGCGACCTCCGTTTCCAGCAGGACTACTCCGTCAAGATCGCGGACGTGATGACTTCGAAAGGTCTCATCACCCTGCAGAATACCGAGTTCAGCAATGAAAAGATCAAGAGGACGCTCCTCGAGCACCGTATCGAGAAGCTACCTATAGTGGACAAGGATTTCAAGCTCGTGGGACTTGTTACCTACAAGGATATGGTCCGCCAGCAGAATCACCCCAACGCCTGCAAGGATGCGCGCGGACGTCTTCGCGTCGCAGCGGGCATCGGCATCACCGCCAACGCGCTCGAGCGCGTCAAGGCCCTTGTGGCCGAGGGAGTGGATGCCGTAGTCCTCGACTCAGCCCACGGCCACAGCAAGGGTGTGCTTGACAAGCTCAAGGAGATCAAGGCGGCGTTCCCCGAGCTTGATGTGATCGTCGGCAACATCGCCACTTCCAAGGCCGCCGAAGATCTTATCGCCGCCGGTGCCGACGGCCTCAAGGTCGGTATAGGCCCCGGCTCCATCTGCACCACTCGCATCGTCGCCGGCGTAGGCGTCCCTCAGCTCACCGCCATTTTCGACGTTGCCGAAGTAGCAGCCAAGTACGACATCCCCATCATCGCCGACGGCGGTCTCCGCTACTCCGGCGACATCGTCAAGGCCCTGGCCGCCGGCGGCGACTGCGTCATGTGCGGTTCGCTCTTCGCCGGCACCGAGGAGGCTCCAGGCGAGACCATCATCCTCAACGGCCGTAAGTTCAAGACATATCGCGGAATGGGTTCGATCGACGCCATGAGCGCCGGCTCGTCCGACCGCTATTTCCAGGACAATGTCTCCAATGCCAACAAACTCGTTCCCGAAGGCATCGTCGGCCGAGTCCCTTATAAAGGCACCCTCCAGGAGACCGTGTTCCAGCTCGTAGGCGGCATCCGTTCCGGAATGGGCTACTGCGGAGCCCACACCCTCTCCGAACTCAAGAAGGCCGATTTCGTGCGCATCACCTCCAACGGTGTGGTGGAGAACCACCCGCACGACGTGACCATCACCAAAGAGACACCCAATTACAGCAGAGGTGAATAACTTATAGAAACAGATACTTAACATTATGACAACAGGTAACGTTCGTCCCGCGGACATGGAGCGTATTACGACCCCCGCTCTTGCCAAGCAGTTTATTGAAGAACAGATTAAAGAACTCCGAGCCCAGATCGGTGACAAAAAGGTGCTGCTGGCGCTTTCCGGCGGCGTGGATTCCTCGGTTGTCGCCGCCTTGCTCATCAAGGCCGTCGGCAAGCAGCTTGTCTCCGTTCACGTCAATCACGGCCTGCTGCGCAAAGGCGAACCCGAGCAAGTGGTCCGCGTGTTCCGCGACGAGCTGAACGCCAACCTTATCTACGTAGATGCCGTCGACCGTTTCCTCGACAAGCTTGCCGGCGTGGCGGATCCCGAGCAGAAGCGCAAGATCATCGGCGCGGAATTCATCCGCGTATTCGAAGAGGAAGCCCGCAAACTGGACGGCATCAGTTTCCTGGCACAGGGTACTATCTACCCGGACATCATCGAATCCGGCCCCGTCAAGTCACACCACAATGTCGGCGGCCTTCCCGAAGACCTCCAGTTCGAGCTCGTAGAGCCGATCAAACTCCTCTTCAAGGACGAAGTCCGCGTCGTCGGAAAGGAACTGGGACTGCCTGACAACATGGTCTTCCGCCAGCCGTTCCCCGGCCCTGGCCTGGGAGTCCGCTGTACGGGCGCCATCACGCGCGAGCGTCTCGAAGCCCTTCGCGAGAGCGACGCCATCCTGCGTGAGGAATTCGCCAAGAACGGCCTGGAAGGCAAAGTGTGGCAGTATTTTACCATAGTTCCCGACTATAAGTCCACTGGCGTAAAGGACAACAAACGCAGCTGGGACTGGCCGGTGATCATCCGTGCCGTCAATACCCGCGACGCCATGACCGCCACCATCGAGGAGATCCCCTACGAACTGCTGCACCACATCACCCGGCGCATCATCACGGAAGTCCCGGGCGTCAACCGCGTGCTCTACGATCTCACCCCGAAGCCGACAGGAACGATAGAGTGGGAGTAAAGATAGGTCAGGGATATGATGTCCACCGCCTGGCGGAAGGACTCACGATGTGGCTGTGCGGCGTGCGCATCGACAGCCCCATGGGCTTCGTGGCGCACTCCGACGGCGATGTCGCCATCCACGCGCTTTGCGACGCCCTGCTGGGCGCGCTCGCGCTCGGCGACATCGGGCATCATTTCCCGGACTCTTCGGACGAATTCAAAGGCATAGATTCCAAGATCCTTCTGGAGCGTGTGATGGACATGGTCCGCGGAAAGGGATACACCGTGGGCAATGTTGACATCACCATTGCGCTCCAGGCTCCGAAGATCGGCCGCTATGTCCCCGCGATGCGGGAGACTCTCGCCGGCCTCCTCGGAGCAGGCCTTGACTGCGTCAGCGTCAAGGCCACCACCACCGAGCGCCTTGGCTTCGTCGGCCGCGGCGAAGGCTGCGAGGCCTGGGCCGTCTGCCTGCTCGTTCCCTCAGAGTAAGTTTTTTAAAACATCCAAACATTTTTATTATATTTGACGCAGGGTTATCGCCTTGCGACAGTTATATTTGTGTATGCTAGTGATGACAATAAAAGTTTTATATTTACTATGAAAAAGTTTTTCCCGTTTATCACCGTCTGCCTCGGGCTCTTGCTTGCCGTTTCCTGCGAAAAGATTGAAGTAGGAAACATCAACGTCAACGAGGATATACCGTTGAAGCTTACAATGCCTGACGGTACTAAAACTGCTTTCTCAGTATCCGACTCAGAGGGAAGTGAAGACACTGACGGGAAGTCGGACCTTTCCTTCAGTAGAGCGACGTTCAAAGACCTGTCCGACAAGGAAGGATGCATCCATCTCTCCGCGTTCACCAACGGAAGGATGGTCTATGACTCGTTTTATATGAGTTTTTACTTGAAACGTGACAGCCTTCGCCCAGGAAAAGAGCCCGAGTTCGAGAGTATCCTCTTCTGCCTGCCCCTTTCCAGCGACAGCAGGAGTTATACTGATTCATTCTCAGGGCATATCTACCTCAAAGAGTACAGCAGCGAAAAAGTCACGCTTCGTTTCAAGAAAACGGTTTTCGAAATCGGACAAGGCGCCTACAAACTCGATGGCGACCTCACATTCGTGGCTGGTGAACTGACAGATTAATTCAAGTGATACAGAGCAAATACAGAGCAAAACGAAGGGGCCTGCTATCTTAAGCAGGCCCCTTGCGTATGTTATGTCGGGGTGATGTGACTCGAACACACGACCCTCTGGTCCCAAACCAGATGCGCTAGCCAACTGCGCCACACCCCGGAGTGTCAACCCTTTCCAATCCGGAAGGGGTTGCAAATATACGGCTCTTTCAAGAAAAAAACAAAAACGGCTATTTGGAGAGGTAGTCGTCGACGAACTGTCCGTCGCGCATGAAGAGGCAACGGTCGCACATGCCGGCCAATTCCGGATCGTGCGTGACGATCACGATGGTCTGGCCGAGACGCTCCCGAAGGGAGAAGAAAAGCTTGTGGATCTCGTCCTTGGTGCGCGTATCGAGGTTGCCGGAGGGCTCGTCGGCGAAAAGGATGGCCGGACGGTTGACCAGCGCCCGGGCGATGGCCACGCGCTGCTGCTCGCCGCCGGAGAGCTCGGAAGGCTTGTGGCCCTCGCGCTCGGCGAGGCCCATCATACCGAGCAGTTCCCGCGCCTCGGAGCGGGCCT
>CAMJHW010000158.1 GCA_946405645.1 uncultured Bacteroidales bacterium | reverse complement strand
GAGGCGGAGGTGCGGCTGAAGTCGTCGCCGGGGATGATTTCCAGAGTATCGCAAATGTCAAGGCAGGGCACGAACAGCGTCTCGAGGTCGTGATAACCGTCGGAGCGCTTGCGCAGGACGCTGAGTCCCAGATTGACCTTGACATTGGGATACGTTATCATAGGCTGCGGACAGTTTGTTCTATGCGGGCCGCGACTTCTTCGCGGCGATCCTCCGGGACATGCTCCAGCACCGGAGACAGGAACGAGATCATCTGCAGCACGCGGGCCTCATGCTCGGGGATGCCCCTGGACTGCATGTAGAACTGCGCAGCCTCGTCCAGACGGCCGACGGTGGCTCCGTGGGAGCACTCCACGTCGTCGGCGTAGATCTCCAGCTGCGGCCTGGTCTCGGCACGAGCCTCAACGCCCAGCAGAAGGTTATGATTCGTCTGATAAGCCTTTATCTTCTGCGCATCCGGAGCCACGACGATGCGGCCGTCGAAGGTCGCCTTGGCGGAGCCGGCCGCTATGCCGTTGAACACCTGGGCGGATACGCAGTTCCCAACGCGGTGGCGGACCGTCACCTTCAGGGAGAACTCCCCTTCGCCACGGACATAGATGCCTGACAGCGATGCCTCGGCCCCTTCGCCGATGAAATCGATACTCAGGTCCACTCCTTCAGGCCCTCCGGGAAATGCGAGCAGGCAGAGGTCCAGCGAGGCCCCGGCCTCCAGAACGAAGGCCTGCCTGCCGGCGAGCTCGTCGCAGACCGCCAGGCGCGAGCCCGCCGGCACTACGACCGCTCCCTCCGGGATCGGAACCTCCACGTAATGTCCCCTGTCTATTATCTTCTCCTTCATAGGCTAGAATGCGTCGTAACCGTTCCTGTCGATGATGTCCACCAGCTCGCGGCCGGCAGTCTTAACGATGCGGCCGTCCTTGAGCACATGCACCACGTCGGGGACGATGTACTCCAGAAGACGCTGGTAGTGGGTGATGACGATGGCGCTCTTTTCCGGAGTGCGGAGGGCGTTCACGCCGTCCGCCACTATACGGAGGGCATCCACGTCCAGGCCGCTGTCCGTTTCGTCGAGAATGGACAGCATCGGATCGAGCATGGCCATCTGGAATATCTCGTTGCGTTTCTTTTCTCCTCCGGAGAATCCGACATTGACCTCCCTCTTGGCGAATTCGCCCTTCATCTGGACCATCGCCATCCTTTCCTTCATCAGGCGGATGAACTCCGCAGGCTTCAGCTCTTCGAGTCCCTGGGCCTTGCGGCGGGCGTTAACCGCCGCCTTCATGAAATTGGTGATGGTCACGCCGGGGATCTCGATGGGGTACTGGAAGGAGAGGAAGATGCCCGCCCAGGAGCGCTCCTCGGGGCTCATTGCCAGAAGGTCCCGCCCGAGGAAAGTCACCGTCCCTTCGGTGACGGTGTAGTCCGGGCGCCCGACGAGCACTGCAGAAAGCGTGCTCTTGCCGGCGCCGTTAGGCCCCATCACCGCATGTACCTCGCCTTTGCGGATCGTCAGGTCGATGCCTTTCAAGATCTCCTTGTCGCCTATCGAGGCGCGGAGTCCGTGGATGTCAAGCAATATGTCGTTTTCAGTCATGGATATCTGATATTATGCGTTCTTCTTGTAGAGTTTGCCCCAATTGAGGAGCGAAATGATGCCGTTGATAAGGTACAGGCCGCAGACGATAGGCATGAAGAAATTGCCCACGGAGAGATGCAGCGCCATCTGCGTCACATTGACGATGAGCCAGGCCACCCAGCAGTCCCATTTCTTCTGTGCCGAGAGGAATTGGGCCATAAGGATCAGCACCGTCACGCAGGAGTCAAGGTAGGGATGCGGGTCGGCGGGGAAAAGGCGGTCCAGCAGCCATCCCCAGGCGAAAGCGATAACGAAAACCGACACGATGCACAGTATGCGCTCCGGCCAGCTGAGCATGGACACTTTCAATGCCTTGCTGTCCTGGGAACTCTTCTCGTCATCCTTGGGATGTGTCCAGCGGTAATGGCCCATGATGTTGATGCCGAGCGACACCGGCTGCAGCATCAGCGAAGCCACGAGATTGTTCTGCCAGAAAAGGGCGAAGAGGGCGGTCGTATAGAGATAGCCCACCCAGAAATTGTATTTGCTGTTCCGGCCTGCGAGTACCACGCAGGTGATGCCGAGTATGGATGCGACGAGGTCTAGCCAGTTCATAGTTTATCCGATGGAGCCTTCGAGTGAAACTTGCAGGAGTTTGCCGGCTTCCATCGCAAACTCCATAGGGAGACGGGAGAGGACCTCGCGGGCATAGCCGCCCACGATGAGACCTACGGCATCCTCGGGCGGTATGCCGCGCTGGGTGCAGTAGAACAGCTGGTCCTCGCTGATCTTGGAGGTCGTGGCCTCGTGTTCCACCACGGCAGAAGGACAACGGCTCTGGATCACCGGGAAAGTGTGGGCTCCGCATTCGGAACCGATGAGCAGGCTGTCGCACTGCGAATAATTCTTCGCACCGACGGCTCTGGGATTGAAGCGCACGAGGCCGCGGTAGCTGTTCTGGCTGCGGCCGGCGCTGATGCCCTTGGAGACGATGCGGCTGCGGGTGCCGCGGCCGATATGGACCATCTTGGTCCCGGTATCGGCCTGCTGGCGGTTGTTGGTCAGAGCGACGGAATAGAACTCCGACGAAGAATAGTCTCCCAGCAGGATGGTGGAAGGATATTTCCAGGTAATGGCCGAGCCGGTCTCGACCTGGGTCCAGCTGAGGTGGCTGCCCGCGCCGCGGCAGAGGCCTCGTTTGGTAACGAGGTTCAGGATGCCGCCGCGGCCCTGCGCATCGCCGGGGTACCAGTTCTGGACCGTCGAGTACTTGACGTCGGCGTCCTTTTCGACGATGATCTCTACGACGGCAGCGTGGAGCTGGTTCTCGTCGCGCATAGGGGCGGTGCAACCTTCCATATAGCTGAGCTGCGAACCCTCGTCGGCGACGATGAGCGTACGCTCGAACTGCCCGGTACCCGCCGCATTGATGCGGAAATAACTGGACAGCTCCATAGGGCATTTGACTCCCTTCGGGATATAGCAGAACGAGCCGTCGGAGAAGACGGCGGAGTTCAGCGCCGCGAAATAATTGTCCCCTGCGGGAACGACGGTTGCCAGGTACTTCCGGACAAGGTCCGGGTGCTCCTTGACGGCCTCGGAGAAGGAGCAGAAGATGATTCCCTTCTCGGAAAGGGCTTTGCGGAAAGTGGTCTTGACGGAGACGGAGTCGAAGACTGCGTCCACCGCGACCACACCCGCAAGGGCTTCCCGCTCGTGCAGCGGTATGCCCAGCTTCTCGAAAGTTTCGGCCAGGGCCGGATCTATCTCTTTCGGCCTTTCGCTGTCTTTCTTGGGGGCGGCGTAGTATATGATGCTCTGATAATCGATTTCCGGCAGGTCGAGATGGCCCCAACGGGGCTGCTCCATGGCCTGCCACTTGCGGAATGCGTCCAGACGGAACTCCAGGAGCCATTCCGGCTCTTCCTTCAGGGAGGAAATCATACGTATGATGTCCTCGTTCAGGCCCTTCGGAATATAGACCTGCTCGACATCAGTGACGAATCCTTCCTTGTACTCCTGCTGCGTGATGTTCTGCAGCAATTCTTTCTCTTCCATTGAGTCCATAGAATACAAATATACTGTTTTTTATCTGAAAACACGGGGAAAAAGCTTATCTTCGCGAAAGACAAAAACGGACTTGATATGAACACTTTCGGAAGGATATTCAGGGTCAGCATCTTCGGGGAGTCACACGGAGAGGC
>CAMJHW010000157.1 GCA_946405645.1 uncultured Bacteroidales bacterium | reverse complement strand
TCGAGATCGACACGCTGTTTTATTGCCCGGAAGTCGTTGGCTTGGCAGTGGGGTGTTCAGCTGCTATCCGCAAGACAGTGCATTCGCACTTCGCGGACCCGTTCCGGGCAAATGCAGCTGAAACCCCACTGCCAAGCCACGGACTTGATGAGCTTAATGGAATTCTGGAGAAGGCGGGGCAGATCATTGAAGTTCCGAGGGAGCTTTACGAGAAGATTGCGTACCGAGGGAGTACGGAAGGGATGATCGCGGAGGTGAAGGTCAAGGAGAGGAAACTCGAGGGGCTGGAAATGAAGGAGAATCCGCTGGTGGTGGTGCTTGAAGGGGTGGAGAAGCCCGGGAACCTGGGCGCAGTGCTGCGGAGCGCCGATGCGGCCGGAGCCGATGCGGTGCTGGTCTGCGACCCGCTGACGGACCTTTACAACCCCAACCTTATCCGCGCCAGCATCGGAGCCGTGTTCACTGTCCCGGTCGTATGCTGCGGATCCCAGGAAGCCATCACTTGGTTGAAAGAGAATCACATAAAGATATATACCGCACAACTGCAGGATTCGTCATGGTACTACGATACGGATATGAAGGGCGGCACGGCCATCGTCGTCGGGACTGAGGCCACAGGCCTCACCGACGCATGGCGCAAGGCCGCCGATGCTCACATCCGTATCCCGATGCTCGGGGAGTTGGACTCCCTCAACGCATCCGTGTCCGCCGCCATCCTGCTGTATGAAGCGGTCCGCCAGAGAAATGTCTGAATTCGGTCTCATAGGTCATCCCATCGAGCACTCGCAGAGCCCAAGGCTCTTCGAGGCCGCATATCATGGCAAATTCGGATACGACCTGATACAGGGCGAGTATTTCGAAGAGTCTTATGCAAAGTTCCTGAAGGGCTACAAAGCCATCAATGTCACCGCCCCGTTCAAGGAAAAGGCCTATGAAAAGGCGGACATCGTGTCCGGCCCCGTAGCATTGACGGGAGCCGCCAACATCCTCGTCAAGACGGATGAAGGTGTGAAGGCATACAACTCGGACTTCACGGGAGTGATACTCACCGTAGCAGAGGCTTTGTTCCCCGGGATTATCCGCGAATTCTACGACACGTTCGGCAGCCAGGCACACGTAAAGATACATCAGTTCTTGAGAGCGCAGCTCGCGGAGCGCTACGGCCGGAGGCCGTCGGCGCTGGTGGCGGGCCTCGGCGGAGCCGGCAAGGCCGCCGCCCTGGCCGCAGCCGAGGCCGGTTTCGCCACGACCGTGATGAACCGCACCGCCGCCAAGGCCCAGGAGTTCGTCAAAGGCCTGCCGGAGTACGGATTCCGCGTAGCGGACATCGGCGATTTCCGTGCGGAGTTGCGGAAGGCCGACTTCGTCGTCTATGCGCTGCCGATGGCGCTAGACGTTTTTCAGAAACTGGGAGCGGAGGATTTCTCCTCCCATCCCGTCGTGCTTGAAGCCAATTACCGCGATCCTGCGTTCGCCGGTCTGCTCCGAGCCCGCATGCTCGACGCCGGAGCGCAATATTTGCCCGGACACCTCTGGCTGGTGAACCAGGCTGTATCCGGTTATTCCGTGATGGCAGGGGAAGCCCCCGATATCGACAGCCTTTTAAGCATCTGATCCTTTTTGTATCACATAAATTAACCTAAAAGATGAAAAGAGTATTTGCAGTATTAGCTGCGGCCGTACTGATAGCAGGAACCGCCTCAGCCCAGGAGCTCTCCAACTTCAATTTCGGCGGACGCCAGCAGGTCGTCTCTCCCGAAATCGCCGACGGCCAGGTGACATTCCGTCTCGCAGCCGATTATGCCACGGTAGTGACCCTTTCCGGCAACTGGATCCAGGGCACCATCCCCATGAAGAAGGAGAACGGAGTATGGTCCGTCACCATCGACCTTCCCGAGCCCGAGATCTACACCTACAACTTCGTAGTGGACGGCGTTTCGGTCAATGATCCCCAGAACTACATGGTCCAGCGCGACGGTACGCGTTACCTGAACATGCTGATGGTACCCGGCGAGCGTACCGCTCCGTACTTCGAGACCGACCATCGCGGCACAGTCACCTACAAATGGTATGACAGCGCCATACTCGGCATCAACCGTCGCCTGACCGTCTATACTCCCTACGGGTACGAGGCCAAGGCGAATGCCAAGAAGAAGTATCCCGTCCTCTACCTCCTTCACGGAGCGGGCGGAGACGAGGAGGCCTGGTCCTCGATGGGCCGCGCCGCCCAGATCCTCGACAATCTCATCGAGCAGGGCAAAGCCCAGCCCATGATCGTCGTCATGCCCAATGGCAACCCCAACCAGCAGGCTGCCCAGACCCTCGGACTCAAGACCTCCGATATCAATTTCCGCGATCCGGCTTACGCCAATGCATACGTGCGCAGCCTCTGCGAGGAGATCGTTCCTTTCATCGAGAAGGAGTTCAGGGTAAATGCCAAGCCCGAGGCCCGCGCCATCGCCGGCCTTTCCATGGGCGGCGGGCATACCATCTCGGCTTCCACCCTCTATCCCGCCATGTTCGACTACATCTGCCCTCTCTCCGCTGCCGGTTCGGCCAATGACGAGCAGATCCAGACTCTCAAGAAGGCTGGCGTGAAGCTTTATTTCCTCGCCTGCGGTACTTCCGATTTCCTCTATGACGGGTCGAAGACCCTCGATGCCACTCTTACCAAGAACGGCCTAGACCACATCTTCTACCAGTCCGAAGGCGGCCACACCTGGGCCAACTGGAGGCTTTATCTCCAGACCTTCGCCCCTATGCTGTTCAAATAGCGCCTTCGGATCCGGAAAGGATCCTGATACAATATGAAATTTCTCAGGAACCCGTCCACGGATCCGCATTACAACATGTCGTTCGACGAGTACTGCCTCGAGCAGTTCACGTCGGACGACATATTGTTCTATCTCTGGAGGAACCGGCCATCCGTCATCATCGGTCTGAACCAGAATGCCTATTCGGAGGTCAACATCCCTTTCATCGAAACGAACGGCATCAAGCTCGCTCGCCGTGTCACCGGAGGCGGAGCCGTTTACCACGACCTCCAAAACCTCAACTACACGATAGTCGGACGCTCCCGCGACCTGGACCGGGACTGTCCCGGATATCTGCACCTTATGCTGGACGCGCTGCGGACGCTTGGCGTCCCGGCGGAGATGACCGGCCGCAACGACATCGTCGTGGACGGCCGGAAAGTCTCCGGATACGCCAAGCGAGTGTACAAGGACAGGCTGATGATACACGGGACGCTGATGTATGACGTGGACATAGCCCGGCTGACGGAGGCGTTGTCCGTTCCGGGAAGCAAGCTCGATGCTGCAGGGATTGCCTCGGTCCGCAGCAGAGTGGCCAATCTGAAAGACTATCTGCCGGGGATTTCCTGTATCGAAGAGTTCCAGGAAGCGTTGGAGCGTATCCTGTCACGGGACTATTCAGATACTTCCGTAACACTGACTCCGGAGCAAGAGGCGTTTGTAATGGATCTTTGCAAGACAAAATTCTCCACCTGGGAATGGAATTACGGGCACTCCCCCAAGGCGCAGTACCGACAGGCCATCAAGCTCCCCTGCGGGACCGTGGAGGCGCGCTGCAGCATCGTGCGCGGGGCCATAAGCGGACTAGCCTTCGGCGGGGACTTCATCGGAAGTCTCCCGGCCGAAGGGATCGCGGCCGCGCTGGAAGGCTGCCGCTTCGAGCACACGGCCGTGCTTGAGGCCCTCCGGGGCCTCGACGTCGGCCGCCATTTCGACGGCACGTCGCCTGAGCAGCTGGCCGCACTTCTCACATCCTTCGACCGGCAGTAGAAGG
>CAMJHW010000156.1 GCA_946405645.1 uncultured Bacteroidales bacterium | reverse complement strand
GCCAAGTTGCCGAAAGGTAAACTCGCAGCGGTTTTCGTCGTTAGCAAAGGAGTTGTTCATAGCTTTTTTTGGCAATATGACGAAATAAACTCTAACCGGCCTACAAAAAGATATATTTCGAGGGGGTAGAGTAAGTATTTGATGAAAAGAGTCTTTTTTTGCTGAAGGCCCTCATGGCGCGGGAAAACACTCGGTTTCCGCGCCTTGGGTTGTAAGGCCGGCGTGTGGCGCGGATTCTTGGAAGATATCCGCGCCACACGGGTGCTTTTGAGTATTTTGCGCGGATTTCTTTGGTTTTTCCGCGCGGAGATGATGGTGATTCAGAAGAGCTTCCGGCGGGGGACGGTGGCGATGAAGTCCTTGAGATAGAAGGGCTCGAAGTACGCCGTGTCCTCGAAGCGGCCGGCTTCGAAGGCCTCGAAGGCGGGGCGGAGCATCGCCGAGGCCTTCGGGCAGCACTGCGCGAAGTGCGCATCGGGATGCGCCAGGACTTCGCTGCACTTGCCGGCGCCGTCACCGATGAAGAGCACCGGGCCTTCGGCCAGGAGATCGGCGAAAGACGCTCCGGCGGGGAAGCCGGAAGTGCCGGCCAGTGGCTGGGAGAGTGACTCGATGACCTGCGGCCGCGTCTCTGAGAGCTGCCTGCCGTCAGGGGTGAATACGGCGGTATAGACCTCCATCCTGCGTGCATCTACCATCGGAACGACATAGCGGCAGCCTTCGGGCAGGAGACCCTCGCCGGCGGCCTGGTACACCAGGGTGTCCAGGGTGCCGACGGCGAGCAGCGGTATGCCGGCGCCGAAGCACAGGCCCTTGGCCGTGGACACGCCTACGCGGAGGCCGGTGTATGACCCGGGGCCTTTGCTGACGCAGACGGCGTCGCAGTCGCGCACGGCCAGGCCGCGGGCGTCAAGCATCTGCTTGACGAACGGCGCCGTGAGCGACGCCTGCGAGCGCGGCGTCCCGCTTTCCAGATATGAAACTATCTTTCCGTCCTCGGCGAGGGCAGTGGAGCAAAGGGCCGTTGAGGTCTCGATGAGAATAATGCGCGCCATTTCCTATTGCTTGAGCAACAATTCCTTAAGATACGGGAAAACCGTGTATGCGATATCCCTTATCGGGCTGTATAGCACCGACTTTTCCAATACCGCTTCGTCCACAAGGCTGAACTTGACGTTGACCGTGTCGAAGAGGATTATGCCGATTCCGATGAGCAGACCGGCCAGAAGGATGGCGAACACCAGTCCCAGCAGGCGGTCCAGCCAACCGAGCATCACAAGCTTCGTCAGTCCTGTGAGCAGTTTCCCCAGAACGAACAGCACCAGTACCGCCACCACCATTATTACGGCGAAGCTGATGACATGCATAACTGTCTCTGACACTTCGAAATAGGGCCTAAGCCACTCGCTCACGACGTTGGAGAACCTGAATGCCAGCCACGCTCCGAGAAGGAGCGAAACCAGCCCTACGACCTGCTGTATGAAGCCTTTGGTAATCCCGCTGATGACCGCGGGAAGGAAGCAGATCAGAATAATGATGTCGGGCGTGCTCATTGTTTTGTTAAAAACGCTTGAATTGATTATCTTTGCAGACTATAAAAACAGACTGCTCCCGGACTTGGTCCGGATGCAAAATTAGGCAAAAAATATGACTTTCAAAGAGTATAAAGGCTTGGATCTGGTCTCGGTCGGAAACGCGACGCTGGAGAGATGGAAGAAGGATCACGCATTCGAGAAGTCCCTCGAGCTGCGCGAAGGCGCTCCGGAGTTCATTTTCTTCGAGGGGCCTCCGTCCGCGAACGGCATGCCGGGCATCCACCATGTGATGGCCCGTTCCATCAAGGACTCGATCTGCCGCTACAAGACTCAGGCGGGCTTCAAGGTGAACCGCCGCGCAGGCTGGGACACCCACGGACTCCCGGTCGAGCTGGGCGTGGAGAAGAAGCTTGGCATCACCAAGGAGGACATCGGCTCCAAGATCAGCGTCGCGGAGTACAACGACGCCTGCCGCAAGGAAGTCATGAAATATACCGCCGAGTGGCGCAACCTCACCGAGCGCATCGGCTACTGGGTCGATATGGACGACCCTTATATCACCTACGACAACCGTTATATCGAGACTCTCTGGTTCCTCTTGAAGGATATCTATGAGAAAGGATATCTGTACAAGGGCAAGTCCATCCAGCCGTATTCGCCCGCCGCGGGCACCGGCCTGAGCTCGCACGAGCTCAACCAGCCGGGCTGCTACCGCGACGTCAAGGACACGACCGCGGCGGTGCAGTTCGAAGTGATCCGCGACGGACGCTCCGAGGCCCTCTTCGAGGGTGAGCTCCCGCTCTATATACTCGCTTGGACCACGACTCCCTGGACACTTCCGTCCAATACAGCCCTTTGCGTCGGACCCAACATCGACTATGTCAGGGTGCGTTCGTTCAATCCCTATTCCGGCAAGGAAGCCGTCTATCTGTTGGCCAAAGCCCTCGTTCCTGCGTGGTTCAACGCCAAGGCCGCCGAGCTTCCGCTTGACGCATACAAGCCCGGCGACAAGCTCGTCCCTTATGAGGTCCTCCCCGGAGAGTACAAGGGCACGGACCTTCTCGATATCCGTTACAACCAGTTGATCCCGTGGTTCCTTCCTGACGTAGGCGCTTTCCGTGTCATCCCCGGAGACTATGTCACCACCGAGGACGGTACCGGCATCGTACATATCGCTCCCACCTTCGGTGCGGACGATATGAAGGTCGGCAAGGCCGCCGGCGTGCCGCCGCTCATGGTCATCGACCGCAATGGTGACCCGCAGGCCCAGGTGGACTACCAGGGCCGTTTCTACCGTCTCGAGGACCTCGACCCGAAGTACGTGAAGGAACGTGTCAGCCCGGAATATGCCGAGTGGGCGGGACGTTATGTCAAGAACGCCTATGACCCGACCCTCGGTCCCGACGACCCTACCCTCGACATCGACCTCAGCGTGATGCTCAAGTCCCAGGGCAAGGCCTTCAAGATCGAGAAGCACGTCCATACATATCCCCACTGCTGGCGTACCGACAAGCCCGTGCTCTATTACCCGTTGAACTCTTGGTTCATCAAGGCCACCGCCGTGCGCGAGCAGATGATGGCTCTCAACGAGCAGATCATGTGGAAGCCCGAGGCCACCGGCACCGGCCGTTTCGGCAAATGGCTGGAGAATATCCAGGACTGGAACCTCAGCCGCAGCCGCTACTGGGGCACTCCGCTGCCCATCTGGCGCAGCGAAGACGGCAAGGAGGAGAAGTGCATAGGTTCCGTCCAGGAACTTTACGCTGAGATAGAAAAGGCCGTCAAGGCCGGCATCATGTCCTCCAATCCGCTTGCGGACAGGGGATTCGATCCCATGGACATGAGTCTGGAGAACTACAATAAGATAGACCTTCACAGGCCTTACGTGGACAATATCTTCCTGGTCAGCGACAGCGGCCGAAAGATGGTTCGCGAGAGCGACCTCATCGACGTATGGTTCGACTCCGGTTCCATGCCATACGCTCAGGAGGGCCTGCGCAGCCTCGGCAGCGAGAAGTTCGGCTGCACGGCCGACTTCATCGCCGAAGGTGTCGACCAGACCCGCGGCTGGTTCTATACCTTGCACGCCATCCATACCATGGTCAGCGGCACCCCCGCCTTCAAGCGCGTTATCTCCAACGGTCTCGTGCTGGACAAGAACGGAGACAAGATGTCCAAGCGTCTCGGCAACGCCGTCGATCCGTTCAAGGCCCTCGACACCTATGGCCCCGATGCCCTCCGCTGGTACATGCTCACCAACGCCCAGCCTTGGGACAACC
>CAMJHW010000155.1 GCA_946405645.1 uncultured Bacteroidales bacterium | reverse complement strand
TGATTGAATACGACGGTCACGGCGGCGTGATCGAGCAGTTCGACGGCAAGTCCCTCGCCCAGCAGGAGCCGGACGCCTCGTCATTCCCCAGCGGCGGCATCCGTGCCACCTTCGAGGCCCGCGGCTACACCGCGTGGGACCCCACCTCTCCGGTCTTCATACAGGACGATACCCTTTGTATCCCGACCGTATTCATTTCATATACGGGAGAGGCCCTGGATTACAAGACTCCGCTTAAGAAGGCGCTCAAGGCCGTTACCGACGCGGCTCTTCCCATCTGCCGGATGTTCGATCCCGAGGTCAAAAAAGTGTTCTGCTACTTGGGTTGGGAGCAGGAGTACTTCCTCGTCGACGAGTCGCTTTATGCCGCCCGTCCTGACCTCATGATCACCGGACGCACCCTGATGGGGCACATGTCCTCCAAGAACCAGCAGCTCGACGACCACTATTTCGGCGCCATCCCTTCGCGCGTGGCCGCGTTCATGCGGGAGCTCGAGATAGCCGGACACCGGCTGGGCATCCCGCTCAAGACGCGGCACAACGAAGTCGCGCCCAATCAATTTGAGCTGGCTCCGATCTTCGGCGAATGCAACCTTTCCAACGACCAGAACCAGATGGTGATGAACCTGATGAACTCCATCGCCCGCAGGCATGGGTTCGTGGTGCTGCTGCACGAGAAGCCTTTCGAGGGCATCAACGGCTCCGGAAAGCACAACAACTGGTCGCTCGGTACTGACACTGGTGTTCCTCTCCTGGCTCCCGGCAAGGACGCCATGGGCAATCTCCAGTTCGTCACTTTCTTCGTAAACGTCCTTGCGGCCGTCCAGAGGCATAACGCCCTGCTCAAGGCCAGCATCGCCAGCGCCACCAATGCGCACCGTCTTGGAGCCAACGAGGCCCCTCCGGCAATCGTATCCGCATTCCTCGGCCGCACTATGACCGGGGTACTCCGCAAGCTGCTCGACCTTCCCTCCGACACTCCCATCGAGATCGCAGGAAAGAAAGGCAGGGGAGTGGGCCTCATCGAGATTCCCGAGATCTTCGTGGACAATACCGACCGCAACCGCACCTCGCCTTTCGCTTTCACCGGCAACCGCTTCGAGTTCCGGGCAGTCGGCTCTTCGGCCAACTGCGGCGAGGCCATGGCCACTCTCAATGCGGCCGTGGCGCAGCAGCTGACGGCTTTCAAACTTGATGTGGACAAGGCTGTCGCCGGGGGCAAAGCAATGGAAGTTGCCATCATGGACACCCTCAAGCCCATCATCGCTTCCATACTCGACGTCGTCTGCTTCGACGGCAACGGATACAGCGACGAGTGGAAGAAGGAAGCGGAACGCCGCGGACTCGACGTCGAGACCAAGGTCCCCGACATGATCAAGGCCTATCTCCGTCCGGAGGCCGTCTCGCTGTTCGCCGAGACGGGCGTATTCACAGAAAAGGAGATCGCCGCCCGCTGCGACGTCAAGTGGGAGACTTACTGCAAGAAGGTTCAGATAGAGTCCAGGGTGATGGCGCGCATGGCGGCCAACCATATCGTTCCTACGGCCATCGAGTACAAGACACACCTTCTCAAGGAGCTTTCCCTGACCAAGGAGGTGTTCGGACGCCTTGAAGGCTGCGATACCGAGCGCAATCTCGTGATGGAGATGTCCGCCCTCATCGAGGAGATCCGCACGCGTGTGGATGTCATGCACAAGGCCCGCAAGGCCGCGAATGCCATCGAGGATTCGTATGAGCGTGCTTCGGCCTACCGCGACATCGCGGAGAGCCTGAACAGCCTGCGCAAGCCCATCGACCGCCTCGAGGAGATCGTGGACAACAGGCTCTGGCCTCTGCCCAAGTATCGTGAGCTGCTTTTCATCAGTTAGTCAACATAAAACGTCCTTAAACAAAAAGACAATGGAAAAGATCAAAGTTGCGATTGTCGGTTACGGCAATATCGGCAAGTACTCGCTCGAGGCGGTCGAGGCCGCCCCGGACATGGAGTGCGTCGGCGTCGTCCGCAGGAGCGGATCCGCCGAAGGCTTTCCCGAGCTTGCCCCCTATAAGGTGGTTTCCGATATAAGGGAACTCGGCCACGTGGACGTCGCCATCCTGGCGACTCCTTCCCGCAAAGTCAAGGAGAATGCGGAGAAATACCTTGCAATGGGTATCAACACCGTCGACAGCTTCGACATCCACACTGATATCTGCGCGCTCCGCGCGGCGCTCGGCCCCCTGGCCGAGGCCAACGGCGCGGTCAGCGTCATCTCCGCCGGATGGGATCCGGGCTCCGACTCCGTAGTCCGCGCGCTACTTCAGGGCCTGGCCCCGAAGGGAGTCACCTACACCAATTTCGGCCCCGGCCGTTCGATGGGCCATTCCGTCGCGGTCAAGGCTATCGAGGGCGTCAAGGACGCGCTCAGCGTCACCATCCCCATCGGTACCGGCCTGCACCGCCGCATGGTGTATGTCGAGCTGGAGGACGGCGTAGATTTCAAGAAGGTCGAGGCCGCGATCAAGGCCGATCCCTATTTCGTCCATGACGAGACTCACGTCCAGCAAGTTGACTGTGTCGATGATCTTAACGACGTCGGCCACGGTGTCAACCTTGTCCGCAAGGGCGTCTCCGGCCAGACCCACAACCAGCATTTCGAGTTCGACATGAGCATCAACAATCCCGCCCTTACGGGCCAGGTGCTCGTGATGGCGGCACGCGCCGCCCTTCGCCAGCGTCCGGGATGCTATACCATGATCGAGATCCCCGTGATAGATTATCTCGCAGGAGACCGTGAAACCCTCGTGCGTCAGCTTGTATAACAGTTAGTAGTGTAACCATATTAATAAAACGAATTATGACTAAGTTTGCAGAAAAGTATGTTCAGTCCTTCATGACCGAACTCATCGCCAAGAACCCGGGCGAAACCGAGTTCCATCAGGCTGTCAAGGAAGTCCTGACCAGCGTCGTTCCCGTCCTCGAAGCCTATCCCCACCTCCTGGACAACAAGATCATGGAGCGTATTGTCGAGCCCGAGCGCGTCATCATGTTCCGTGTTCCCTGGACTGACGACAAAGGCGAGATCCACATCAACCGCGGTTTCCGCGTGCAGATGAACAGCGCTCTCGGCCCCTACAAGGGCGGTATCCGTTTCCACGCCAGCGTCAACCTCAGCATCATGAAGTTCCTCGCTTTCGAGCAGACCTTCAAGAACAGCCTCACCACCCTTCCCATGGGCGGCGGCAAGGGCGGCTCCGACTTCAACCCCAAGGGCAAGTCCGACGCGGAAGTCATGCGTTTCTGCCAGAGCTTCATGACCGAGCTCCAGCGCCACATCGGCCAGGATACCGACGTTCCTGCCGGCGACATCGGTGTCGGCGGCCGTGAGATCGGCTTCCTCTTCGGCCAGTACAAGCGCCTCCGCGACGAGTTCACAGGAACTCTGACCGGCAAGGGCCTCGCCTGGGGCGGCAGCCTGCTGCGTCCCGAGGCCACCGGTTACGGTGCATGCTACTTCGCCCAGGAGATGCTCGCCACCCGCGGCGAGACCTTCGAAGGCAAGACCGTCGTCGTCTCCGGCGCCGGCAACGTCGCCCAGCATGCCGCCGAGAAGGCCATGCGTCTCGGCGCCAAGGTCGTCACCCTCTCCGACTCCGACGGCTTCATCTATGATCCGGACGGATTCAACGAGGAGAAGATCGCCTATGTCAAGCACCTCAAGAACGCCCTTCGCGGACGTATCAAGGAGTATGTCAAGCAGTATCCCAACGCCCAGTATACCGGTGACGGTGCCAAGCCCTGGGGCATCAAGTGCGACATCGCCATGCCTTGCGCCACCCAGAACGAGCTCAACGGCGAGGC
>CAMJHW010000154.1 GCA_946405645.1 uncultured Bacteroidales bacterium | reverse complement strand
AATTTGGAGGTTTAATTTTTGTGCGTATCTTTGCAGTGTAATAGCAAACTAATACACTATTAAGATATGATTGACATCAAGAATCTCAGCTTCAGCTATGGCTCCAACGCCGTCCTGGAGAACATCTCCCTCCGCTTGGAGGAGGGCCGCATCTACGGCCTCCTGGGGGAGAACGGTGTGGGCAAGACCACGCTCCTGACCCTGCTCTGCGGCCTCAAGAAGGTCGGGCAGGGATCCATCGACATCGATGGACATGATCCTTACAAGAGGCAGCCATCCCTGCTCCAGACCATCTATTACCTTCCCGACGAGGTCATGCCTTTCAACCAGACCGGTACGGCATTCGCCCGCTTCGAAGGCAAGTTCTGGCCGGATTTCGACATGGACAAATTCGAGAACCTGATGCGCGAGTTCGAGACCGACCCCGAGAAGAAAATGAACAAGATGTCCGCCGGCCAGCTCAAGAAGACGTATATCGCCTTCGCCCTGGCCTGCAACACCAGGTACCTTTTCATGGACGAGCCTACCAACGGCCTTGACATCCCCTCCAAGGCCCAGTTCCGCAAGGCCGTCGGCCTCTACACCGCCGAGACTTCCACCATCGTCATCTCCACCCACCAGGTCCGCGACCTCGAGAACATCATCGACCCTATCATCATCCTCGACCGCTGCGATGTCCTCCTCAACGCTTCCATCGAGGAGATCTCCGAGAAGCTCTACTTCGATTACGGCCAGACCCTGCATCAGGGCGCCCTTTATTCCGAGCAGCTCCCCGGCGGTTTCATCCAGGTGCTGATGAACACCGAAGGCCTGGAGAGTAAGGTCAACACCGAGGCTCTCTTCAATGCGGTCCACAAGCACAAGGACCTTATCAAAGGAATGTTTAACAAATAAGAGGACTTAGCAAATATGAACAACGTATTCGATATAAAGAGGTTCGGCAAATATTTCATGTACGACCTCAACAACGCCCGCGGCAATTACGCCGTCTCGGCCCTTGTCATCGGCCTTCTTCCGCTTATCCTGCTGGTCTTCACGGTCATCTTCAGCCTTCTTTTCGACGGTGAGGTCAGACCCATCATGTTCCCCATGAAGGTCACGATACTGGTATGCGCCTTCTTCATCTGCATGCTCTCCGGCCCCGTCAAGTTGTACGGCAGCCTTACCGAGCGCAAGAGCGGATCGGACTGGCTGATGCTTCCCGCTTCATCTTTCGAGAAGTTCCTCTCGATGGCCATAATGCTCTGCATCATCCTCCCTCTTGTTGTATTCGGGCTGTTCGCCGTCTGCGACCTTCTCCTTTCCTGGATCGTTCCGGTATATGGAGAGTCCGTAGTGGGACAGATATCCAACGGTGTCGGCGCCCTTGAAAGCTTCCTGGGCGATTCTTTCGAGGATACCAACAGTCTTCTCGGCGTAACCCCCGGCAGCACTTATCTGATGGGTTGGCTGAGCTGGTGCGCTTCCATCCTTCCTTTCGGACTGGGCGCCATCTGCTTCAAGAGAGGCAAGGCAGCCAAGACCATTCTCTGCATCATCGGAGTGCAGATCCTGTTCTCGATCATCCTCCTGATCCTGTTCCGGGGAGGTTACCAGGACGGTTACGAATTTGCTCACTGGTTTGTCGGGCTCTTCGGCAAGATGACTCCGGAGAAGTTCCAGACATTGTCCAACGTATTCATCAATATTTCTTATTTCGTCACAATAGGCGGTCTGCTGGCCGGTCTTTTCTTCCGGATCAAGACCATCAAACAGTAAAGCCATGGAGTTCGATCCCAACAAACCCATATACCTTCAGATCTGCGACGCTATATGCGAGCAGGTCTTGAGCGGGGACCTCGCACCGGAGAGCCGCATACTCTCAGTCAGGGAGTACGGCGCTTCCATCGGGGTCAACCCGAATACCGTGGCCAGGTCCTATGAGAAACTCACGGACGCCGGCATCATATACAACAAGCGCGGTATCGGCTACTTCGTGGCCGGACCCGCCAAGGAAATCATCATGGAGCAGCAGCGCCGCGATTTTATGGAAAACGAAGTCCCGGCCTTCCTCAAGAGGATGCGCCTGCTCGGCATTGAACCTTCAGAAATCCTTAAAAACGAGTAAAATGAAAAGAATATATACCATAGCGCTTTCCGCGGCGATGCTTGCAGCCGCGACCTCCTGCACCTTCGTCAGGGTCAATCCCAACGCATTCTCCAAAGGAGATTTCGAGTATATCGAAGGAAGTTCCAACCTTCAGTCCAAGTCGTACACCGTCCCTCAGTTCACCGGAATCGACACTTTCATATCGGCCGACATTGAGTACTCCATGACGGAGGGCGATCCTTCGGTCACCATCGAGGCTCCCGACAATCTCATCGACAAGCTCAATCTCAAGGTCGAGGACGGCGTCCTCAAGGTCCGTTTCGACGATGACAGGCATTACTCCTTCAAGACCATCCGCGTCAAGGCTTCCTCATCTACCCTCGAGGCGCTGTCCATCCGCGGAGCGGGGGATTTCGACGCCCGTTCCGGCATCGACTGCAAGCGCTTTAATGTCGATGTTCAAGGCGCAGGTGACGTCGATATGGCCGGTCTCCGCTGCGAGGGAGACCTGAACATCGACGTGCGCGGCGCCGGCGACATCACCGTCAGCGGCCTCTCCTGCCAGAAAGTCAAGGTCGATGTCCAGGGTGCCGGTGACGTCGACCTGAGCGGAAAGGCCGAATCGGCCGACCTGTCCATCCAGGGCGCGGGCGACATCGACATCTCCCGCCTCGAAGTCGTGAACGTTTCCTCCTCCGTCGCCGGAATGGGTTCGATCAAAAGAAAATAAACCGTTTTTGTTTGAGTTTTATTGAAAATGCGTATATTTGCCCCGGACGTTTCTGAAACCTGCCTGGTATGATTCATTACCGGATGAGGTTACTTAGGGCAAATATACGCATGTTTCTCATGCTGTCGCTGCTGCCTTTACTGGCGGCGGTGACTTCGTGTTCCCATAGCTTCAGCAATGACATTGACGAGTTGCCGTTCAAGGTCAAGGCTTTTTCCGTGTCCGGTACCGTCTACGACTCCTCCGAGTCCATCCCCGGAGTCCCGCTGGAGGACATCATGGTCTCTATTACCGCCTATTGGTATTATGATACGGACCGCGCCGGAGAACCGCTCTTCTCGGCGGTGATGCGTACTTCATCCGACGGAAGATACGTCTTCAGCACGTCGTGGAACATGACCATGCAGAACGTTTATTTCGTCATCAAGGTTACTGACGATTCCATGCGCAGGAACGTCCGCTTCAAGCCTATCGAACAGGAGTTGTACATGCGCCCGCACACCGAGGCGTATGACGATGTCACGATGTCGTACAGCGTGCGTGACAACGACTTCTACATGCTTCCAGAATCTTAGCCGCCCGGCACCTGAGCCAGTTTCCCCCGTTCTCCCTCCAGAATCGGGGAGAATAGCCCGTTTCGTCCTTGAACGCGCGACGGAAATCGCTTTTGTCCTGGAATCCCGTCGTGCGTGCGACTGAAGACAGCACGAGTTCCGGATCATCGGTCAGCATCTCCATCGCGTCGGCGATGCGCAGATGCTTGCGGATGGTAAAGAACCTTTCTCCGGAACAGTCCCACAGGAATGAGGAGATCTCCTCGCGCGGGTAGCCGGTCCTGGCGGCCAGTGCGTCGAGGTCTATGGAGGAGTCGCGGTATTCACGGAAAAGCACCCATCCTTCAAGCTCCCGGGCGATGGCGCTCCGCGTCCGGGGAACTCCGGCCGCCCCGGAAGAGGCGGATTTGAAAAGGGTCAGGTAATGCATTCGCGTGGTCATGGTTCAGGCACGGTCAAAGATGAGGTAAATTTAGTAAAAATGTCTAAATTTGTA
>CAMJHW010000153.1 GCA_946405645.1 uncultured Bacteroidales bacterium | reverse complement strand
CTAACCACAAATGTACACAAATGTTTTCAGAAAATACAATAAAATCCGGCTGCATCGAGGTCATTTGCGGGTCGATGTTCTCCGGTAAGACCGAGGAGCTTATCCGCCGCCTGAAGAGGGCCCAGTTCGCCAATCAGAAGATCGCCATTTTCAAGCCCACCATAGACAACCGCTACTCCGACGTCGATGTAGTTTCGCACGACCTTCACAGCATCACTTCCACTCCCGTGGACGCTCCCGTCAAGATGCTCGGTATTGCTGATGATGTACAGGTGGTAGGCGTCGACGAGGCGCAGTTCTTCGACGACAGTATCGTCGAAGTGGTCCAGACCCTCGCCAACCGCGGCGTCCGCGTGATCATCGCGGGTCTCGATACGGACTTCCTGGGCAAACCCTTCGGTCCCATGCCTTCATTGATGGCCATTGCCGAGGATGTCCAGAAAGTCCACGCCATCTGCGTGAAATGCGGCAATCTCGCCAATCACTCGCACCGCCTCTCGGCGAGCACCAACCTCGTGGAGCTCGGCGAGAAGGACGTATACGAGCCGCTCTGCAGACAATGCTACAACGCCGCCCGTGCGGCGGAGCGCAGTCGCTAGATCTTTTTCTTAGCCTCTTCCAGGGCGTCGATCACCCTGTCGGTCCACGCGTCGAACTCCGGATCCTCTACCTGGAGCGACGGGTGTGCCAGCACGTTTTCGATCGTGGGGCGGATGCCCTGCTCGAAACGTACGGTCGGCTGGAAGCCGGGAACGGCTTTCTTCAGTTTTGAATTGTCGAAAATCACCGAGCAGGCCTTGTCGCCGACGAGGCTTCCGAGGAAGTCATAGTCGCCGACTGCGGCAAGGAACTCCGATGCGACATAATATGGCTTGAACTCCACTCCGAGAATGTCGGCGATGGTGGAATAGATCTGGTTCCAGGTGAGTGTTTCGTCATTTGTGATCTGGAAGGCATTTCCTATGGCGTGGGGATTGCCCATCAGTCCGGTGAATCCCTTGGCGAAATCGGAATTGTGCGTCATGGTCCAGAGCGACGTGCCGTCGCCGTGTATGATGACGCGCTTGCCGTCGAGCATGCGCTTGATTACCGACCAGGAACCCTTCGGGCCATGGACCCCGAGGGGAACGGAACGCTCGTCATAGGTGTGGCTGGGGCGGATGATCGTCACCGGATATCCTTCCTCGCGGTATTTCTTCATAAGGAACTCTTCACAGGCTATCTTGTTCCGGGAGTACTCCCAATAAGGATTGGCCAGCGCCGTGCCTTCTGTGATGAACGGGCTGGCGGCGGGCTTCTGATATGCGGAAGCGGAACTTATGTACATATACTGGCGGGTGCGGCCTTTGAAGAGCCTGTAGTCCCGTTCGACCTGTTCGGGAACGAAGCCGATGAAGTCGCAGACGCAGTCCCACTCCGTGCCTTCGAGCTTGCGGGCGACGTCTGCTTCGTCGGCGACGTCGGCCTGTATGGTCCTGACTTCCCTGGGGAGGATGTCACTGCGGCTGCCTCTGTTGAGGAGCCAGAGCTCCCATTCTCCGTCCTTTGCTATCTTGCGGGTGATGGCGGTGCTGATGGTTCCGGTGCCGCCGATGAAGAGTGCTTTTTTCATAATAAGTGGTCATTAGTATTTTCTGCAATATACGAATAAAATATGTAAATTTGTACAATCACATCCGGATCGACACTATGAAATTCAGAACCCTCCTGTCTGCCGCGGCAGCGGCCCTGTTCCTCTCCTGTCTCACCTCCGCGGCACAGCCCAAGGTGCCGGATTACATCGTCTTCGCCGGCGATACGGTCCGCTTCGACCGCGCCGACCTCCGGGAGAGGATGGACCGCGAACTCATCGCATTCTGCTACTCCCACACCAATTCCACGCTGATGATCAAGCGGGCCAACCGCTATTTTCCGCAGATCGAGCCGCTTCTCAAGGCGGCTGCCGTTCCGGACGACCTCAAGTACCTGATGGTGATAGAGAGCAATGTCGACCCCAAGGCAGTTTCCTCGGCCGGAGCGGCTGGTTTCTGGCAGTTCATGAAGGAGACGGGCAAGAGTTTCGGGCTTGTCGTCAATACTGAAGTCGATGAGCGCTACAATACCGAGAAAGCCACCCTTGCAGCCTGCCGCTACCTCAAGCAGGCTTATGCCAAATACCACGACTGGCTCACTGCCGCCGCCAGCTACAATGCCGGCCAGGGCAATATATCCAAGCGTCTGACAGACCAGCATCAGAAGTCCGCAATGGACCTTTGGCTCGTCGAGGAGACCTCGCGCTATATGTTCCGCATCCTCGCCGCCAAGATGTACTTCGAAAATCCCTCCGCCTTCGGCTTCACCTTCAGCCGCGAAGACCTCTATCCCAACATCCCTCCCCGTGAGGAGGTCGAAGTCAGCGGTCCCATCGACGATCTGACCATCTTCGCTGAGAAGTACGGCGTCACTTATGCCGACCTCAAGCGCGCGAACCTCTGGCTGCGTGACTCCAAGCTCGTCAACAAGGAACACAAAACATATATCATCGCCATCCCCGACGTGGATGGCGAAAAATACGACCCGTCCGCGACACGCGTCCATAGCATCGCATGGGTCCGGACTCCACCTTATCTGCCATGACACTTTCCTCCTGTCTTAAATCCATGCGTCTGAGGACGCTCCCTCTATCGCTCTCCGGTATAGTGATGGGCGTATTGCTGGCTGCCGCCGATTATCACGTCGATCCATGGACGGTGGTCTTCCTGGCTTTGACGACAGTCTCCCTCCAGATACTGTCCAACTTGTCGAACGAGCTGGGCGATACCCTTCACGGCACCGACAATGATGACCGGCAGGGTATCCATTATTCCCTTCAGGACGGGGATATGACGGTCCCGCAGATGAAGAGGTTGATTGCAGTCGTCGCAACCTTCTGCTGCATCTTCGGACTGCTGATGATTTATTTCTCCTTCGGAAAGATCTTTGATTGGCACCCGATGGCCTTCGTGCTGCTGGGCGCCGCAGCCATCTGGGCTGCGATGCACTATACTCTCGGCAAGGATCCTTACGGATACCGTGGCCTCGGCGACTTGTTCGTCTTTCTGTTCTTCGGCGTCGCCACCGTGTGCGGCGGGTATTTCCTCTGCGCTCACGAATTCCCTTCCTGGATCATCCTCCTTCCGGCAACAGCCATCGGATGCTTCAGCGTGGCGGTGCTGAACGTAAACAATATCCGTGACATGAAATCCGATGCCGCCACGCGCGTGACCGTGGCGATGAAACTTGGAGAGAAACGCGCGCGTATATACCAGACCGCACTCATAGCATTAGGCTGGGCAGCTATGCTGGTGTACTGTTCATTGCGTTTCTTCAGCATCTGGCACTATCTATTTGTGCTCACCCTTCCGCTTTTCATTATCCACTTAAGGGGGGTATGGACGCGCAAGGACCGTGCCCTCGACCCGATGCTTCCGCTTCTGGTCATGAGCTCGTTCCTGTTCTCGCTTTTGGCGGGGCTTGGATTCGTGACTTTCCTTTTCTAGACCTTCAGCCCGACATACATCCTGCAGATGCCCAAGGTGAATGCCTTGTGCCTGACACCGTCGTATCCGCAGGCGCGCATCGTGGCCATCCATTCTTCCTTGGCCGGGAAATTCAGAACTGAAGCGGGAAGATAGCGGTATGCCGCCTTATCCCCGGATATCTTTCCGCCGATCAGCGGAAGGATGCGGGTGAAATAAAGATTGTAGCACCAGCGGATCACGGGATTGGACGGAACGGAGAGTTCCAGGATGACGAGTTTGCCGCCGGGCTTCAAGACCCGGAGAATCTCGCGCAATGCTGTCTCGCGATGCTCGAAATTCCTGATGCCGAAGGCAATGGTGACGCAGTCGAATGAGCCGCCGGCGTAGCGAAGGGCCTCGCTGTCGCCCTGCACGCAGGCGACGCGGCCCTCCAGGCCGGCGGCCGCAAG
>CAMJHW010000152.1 GCA_946405645.1 uncultured Bacteroidales bacterium | reverse complement strand
ACGCGAAGCTTCCGGATCCGGCCGTGACCGGCAGCGCCGGCAGCTTCTTCAAGAACCCCGTAATCTCCAGGGAGCATTTCAACAGGATAGTGGCCGAGGCCGGCCCGGATGTCAAGGTTCCGCATTTCGACCTCGAGGAAGGGGTGAAAGTGCCGGCGGCCTGGATGATCGAGCGCTGCGGCCTGAAGGGCGCGCAGCTCGGCGGCGCCGCCGTCTATGACAAACAGCCGCTCGTCATCGTGAACCTCAGCGGCAACGCCTCCCCGGAGGACGTCGTCGCCCTTGAGAACAAGGTGATCGCTGCAGTTAAGGAAAGATTCGGAGTGGAACTCCATCCGGAAGTGGAACACATATAATACCATGTCAACGTTCACAATAGAAGGCGGCCGCAAGCTGAGCGGCGAAATAGTCCCGCAGGGCGCCAAGAACGAAGCCTTGCAGGTCATCAGCGCCGTCCTGCTGACCTCGGAGGAAGTCAGGATCTCCAACATCCCGGAAATCCTCGACATCAAGAATCTCATCGGCATGCTCGAGGGCATGGGCGTCAAGGTGCGTCGCCTGGCCAAGGGAGATTATTCGTTCCAGGCGGACGCCGTGGACACCAAATATGTGGAGAGCCTCGAGTTCGTGCGCAAAAGCGCGGCCCTGCGAGGTTCCGTCATGCTGGTAGGACCGCTCCTGAGCCGTTTCGGCCGGGCTTTCTTCCCCAAACCCGGCGGCGACAAGATCGGCCGCCGCAGGGTGGACACCCATCTCGACGGCATGGTAAAGCTCGGCGCCGCCATGGAGTACAACTCCATAGTTCGCGCTTACCATCTCTGTGCTCCCGACGATGGCTTAAAGGGATGCTATATGCTCCTTGACGAGGCTTCCGTCACGGGTACTGCCAACATCGTCATGGCCGCCGTCCTGGCGGAAGGCGTCACCACCATCTACAATGCCGCCTGCGAACCTTACGTCCAGCAGCTTTGCCGCCTGCTCACCGCCATGGGCGCAAAGATCGGCGGTATCGGCTCCAATCTGCTGACCATCACCGGCGTAAAGGAACTGCACGGAGCTGTGCACCGCATCCTTCCCGATATGATCGAGGTCGGCAGTTTCATCGGCATGGCTTCCATCTGCCAGTCCCCGCTGACCATCAAGGACGTCTCCTATAAGGACCTTGGCATCATTCCCGAGTGCTTCCGCAGGCTTGGAATCAAGCTGGAACAGAGGGGGGACGACATCTTCGTCCCCGAACAGGAGTCCTATGAGATCGAGTCGTTCATCGACGGGTCCATCATGACACTTGCCGACGCTCCCTGGCCGGGGCTCACGCCCGACCTCCTGAGCGTCATGCTGGTGGTGGCCACCCAGTGCAAGGGCAGCGTGCTCATCCACCAGAAGATGTTCGAGAGCCGCCTGTTCTTCGTCGACAAACTGATTGACATGGGTGCGCAGATCATCCTGTGCGACCCGCACAGGGCGGTCGTGATAGGTCACGACCACCGTTTCAAGCTGCGCGCCAACAATATGACTTCGCCCGATATCCGTGCCGGTATCGCGATGCTCCTCGCGGCCATGTCTGCCAAAGGCACGTCCGTCATAGACAATATCGAGCAGATCGACAGGGGATACGAGGACATCGACATCCGCCTGAACGCATTGGGCGCGAAGATTACGCGCAATTAATCCTCCAGAAGGGAAATATCGGACACCCCGGTAGCTCGCAGGGCCATCATCAACGACTCTGCCCGGGCGTGTGTACTGACGGGTACGGAAGTGTATTCGATCGAATCTTCGTTCTCTACGGTTTCGGGAGCGGAGCCGGTAAACAGCCTGATGACGGTCATGGCAAGCGGCGGAAGCGTCTCTTCACCGTCGATGACGGCGCGCACCCTGATGGACGGAGTCTGCGGGAACTCCGCATAGTCTCCGAAAGATCCTCTTGGGAGAACGACGGAAGGTCTCTCGGCACCATTTTCGGAAAGCATCATCACATATTTGCCGTCAAGCTCTGCCAGGAAAAGATTTGCTTCCGTGCTGTCCGCCGCCTGCGTCTGCGGCAGCTGCAGCAGCGAAGCGACGGGAGACATCTCTCCGGAGAGGAACTGTTGTTCCAACTCCTGGAGTTTCTTGTTGGCGGCGTCGAATCTGCTGCGCAGGCTGGCCACTTCCTGCTCCTTCGCCATTATTCCTGACAGATAACTCTCCCTGTCCGCCTCCGCAACATCTTCAAGGCCAGCCCGCAGGGCGTCCAACTGGCGGCTGAAAACAGATACTGAGTCACGGAGTACCCGCACCGCGGCGGTCTTGGAAGTGTATGCACCCATATCGAGACTGCCGCTCGCGCGACGCGGCGCGGCCGGGGCGCGCCTGCCGGAGGCAGGCTCCAGCCCGGCGATGGCGCGCAGCTGGCGCGCGTCCGCGACCGCATGCCTGGGCGGCACCGGGTCATAGGCCAGGACATATACGTTAACACTGTCCTCCGGACATCCCCTGTCGGAGACAAGCACGGAATGCTTTCCGTCGCCGGCGTCCGCATACAGGTAATCATTGTCGGGAGAGGAGTAGGGGAATCCCATATTGACCGACTCGCTCCACTGTCCCGTCACGGGATTGCGCCGCGAGACGTACAAGTCGTATCCGCCGGCTCCGGAACGGTCCTTGGCGGAAAAGACGAGCGAACGCGCGTCCTTGCCGGGAATATGGAACCGCGTCTCATCGTTCCTAACCGTTTCGGGGAACATAAGGAAGAAATCGTCCAGCGAAATGCGCTTCTGCGCTTTCACTTGTACGCGCGACACGCGCGTCATCATCTTTAAACCCGCCTGCGCGCGAAGGAGGGCCGTTTCGACTGCGCGCGACATCGAAGAGTCGGCTTCGGCAGCCGCGCTGCCGAGGATATCCACCGCTGCGGGGAAATCATATAGCAGGCAAAGGGAATCCGCGGCCTTGATCCTGTTGGAAACCTCCCGGCGGCGCCTGTCCGGCGCATCGGTCATGGCCCTGCGGAGCGAATCGACCTTGGCCATCAGGCGCTCTTCGGCGCTCCGGCCGGCAAGCGTGTCCGCTGCGGGCGCCGTCTCCGCCTCGACATTCCCGATCCTCTGGAGCTGGGCGCGGGCGACGCCGGACCCGGCCAGCAGGACAATGCAGGTCAGCGCGAATAATCGGACAGCACGTATATCAATAATCCGCATCAATGGTCAAAACGTCCTACAAAAATAAGAAATCCTTGGAAGAAAGTTTCTTTCTAGAAAAAAAAGTGTAAATTTGTGGCCTATTTTGGGTAAGTGGCGGAAAACGCCACATTTTTAACGTGCAAACGATTAAATATTAATATCAACAATTATGCAAAGTAAAGGAGCTATCAGGCTTGTAGCTATTCTTCTCGCCTTGGCTTGCTTCTGGCAGCTTTCATTCACCCTGGTGACCAGTCTCCAGGAGAAGAAGGCGGAGAAGTATGCCGAGAAAGCTGCCATCGCAGCCATGAATACAGCTGCATACGACAGGATTCCCGAGGCGGAGAGAGCCTATTATCTCGATTCCATCAGGAAGAACCAGAGCAGGTGGTACACGGATTCCATCTCCTCCGAGAAAGTTTATTTCGGTTATAAGTTCAAGGACGTGAAGTCCAAGGAAATCAACCTTGGCCTTGACCTCAAGGGCGGTATGAACGTCATGCTGCAGGTGCAGCTCGAGGACCTCGTGAAGGCCCTCGCCGGCGACAACCAGACCCCCGAGTTCAACAGGGCCCTCGCTCTCGCGAAGGAGCGCAGCGTCAACTCCACCTCCGACTTCATCACCCTCTTCGGAGAGGCTTGGAATGAAGTCTCCGGCGGACAGAGGCTCGCCCAGATCTTCGGTACCTACGAGATGCGTGACCAGATCAAGCCCGAGTCGACCGACGCCGAGGTCCTGAACGTCATCAAGACCGAAGCCGAGAGCGCCGTTGCCAATTCCTTCAACGTGCTCCGCAACCGTATCGACCG
>CAMJHW010000151.1 GCA_946405645.1 uncultured Bacteroidales bacterium | reverse complement strand
GGGAGGTCACGCGCTTTCCAGACGCGCCTCTTCAGCCACTCGAGCACCTCTCCTTTGCGGTTTGCGGGTGCAAATATAAACAAAAATATGTTAACTTTGTAATCTTGTCGGGAAAATTGATTTCAATTCATAGAAAATGGCTCCGGAGATGATCTACGACCCGCTCAGGCGCAAGGACGTGCCGCTCACGCCCGAAGAGAGGGTGCGTCAGTGGTTCATCGAACAGTTGCGGAACGCTGCGGGGGTGCCGGTGCACCAGATGATGAGCGAGGTGGCTTTGGAGTACGGCGCAGGCAAGAAATGGAGGGCGGATATCGTGGTGTATGGCCACGGGGGAGTGCCTGTGGCGGTAGTGGAGTGCAAGAGACCCGACGTGGAGATCTCCAAGGAAGTGCTGGAGCAGGCGTTCAGGTACAGCATAGTGCTGCGGGTGCCGTTCCTTTTTATGACCAACGGACATTTGACTTATATCTGCCGGAGGGCGGGGGATTCGTACGAATTCCTCGACAAGGCTCCGGTCTATGAAGAAATGCTTGGACAATGCCGACCATAACCACGGGTTTTCTCGAAAAACCGATATTCAGGATAGTTTCCGATGTCGCTGCCGCACGGGGTGTCAAGGCCTTCGTAATCGGCGGCTATGTGCGTGACTGTTTTCTGGGACGGCCGTGCAACGACATCGATATAGTCGTCGAGGGGAGCGGGATAGATTTCGCCGAAGCCGTGGGCGAGGCGACGGGCAAGAACGTCTCCTATTTCAAGAATTTCGGAACGGCGATGATGCGCTACCAGGGCGACGAGGTGGAGTTCGTGGGGGCGCGGAAGGAGTCTTACCGCCGCGAATCCCGTAAACCGATCGTGGAGAACGGGACGCTCGAGGACGACCAGATGCGCAGGGATTTCACCATCAATGCGATGGCTTTCAGCCTGCAGAAAGACAGTTTCGGGGAGCTCGTGGATCCGTTCGGGGGTATCCGCGACCTGGCGGCCGGGATCATCCGGACGCCGCTGGAGCCGGATACCACCTACTCCGACGATCCGCTGCGCATGCTGCGGGCCGTAAGATTTGCCGCGCAATTGTCGACTCCGGAACTGGAGTTCAGGATCGTGCCGGAGTCGCTGGAGGCCATGAAACGGATGAGCGGGAGGCTGTCCATCCTGTCCAAGGAGAGGATTGCCGAGGAGCTGAACAAGATGCTGCTGACGGTCCGGCCGTCCATGGGCTTCAGGCTGATGGACGAGACCGGCCTTCTGGAGCACGTTCTGCCGCAGCTCTCGGCTCTCAAAGGGGTCGAGACGATCGAAGGCCGTGGTCATAAGGAGAACTTCTCGCATACGCTGGCGGTGCTGGACAACGTTGCGGCGGCGGAGCGTGAAGGCATAGCCGCGGGGCGGCTCAAGGACTTCACGCCCGAGCTTGACGGCAACGGTTTCGTGGAGAGCGTCCGGACGCAGCCGGACCTGTGGCTCCGCTGGGCGGCGCTGCTGCACGACATCGGCAAGCCCGCTTCCAAACGCTTCGAACCGGGTACAGGCTGGACGTTCCACGGGCATGACGTGATAGGCTCCAGGATGGTCCCGAAGATCTTCAAGGACCTGATGATGCCCCTGAACGAGAAGATGAAGTACGTACAGAAGCTCGTGCGGCTGCACCTGCGTCCCATAGCCCTCGTCGATGACGAGGTCACGGACTCCGCGGTGCGCCGCCTTCTTTTCGAAGCGGGTAACGACATCGACGACCTGATGCTCCTTTGCAATGCCGACATCACGTCCAAGAACCCCGTCAAGGTGGCCCGCATCAAGAGCAATTTCGAACTGGTGCAGCAGAAGATGGTGGAGGTGGAGGCCAAGGACTCCATCCGCAACTTCAAGAATCCCATCACCGGAGAGTATATAATGGAAGTTTACGGTCTTGCGCCCGGCAAGACCGTCGGAGTGCTGAAGGAGTATGTAAAGGAGGCTATCCTGGACGGCATCATTGGCAACAACTTCGAAGAGGCGGACAGGCTGATGCGGGAAAAGGCTGCGGAGATGGGACTGGCGCCGGTTGGCTCTGCTTCGAACGACTAGACCGGAGCGTAATCTTTTTGCTTGCAATGAATCCCCTGGTGGAAAAATATATCCAGTACGTGACCGACGTCCGGCGGTATTCTCCCCGGACGGTGGAGATCTACCGTGATGTCATGGAGGGATTCGTGGTATATTCCCTGACGGACCCGGATGATGCCGGAGCTTTGCCTGCGGCGATGACGCCGACTTCGGTGCGCAACTATGAGGTCTATCTGCTGGATGACAGGAAGATTGGTGCCAGGACCGTGAACCAGCACCTGTCGGTGTTGAGCGGGTTCTGCCGCTTCCTGATGCTGGAAGGACTGCTTGAATCCAATCCTGTGCGACTTGTCACCAGGCCCAAAAACGAGAAGCGTCTGCCGGTATTCTACCGGGACGAGTCGATGGAGAAGTACTTTGCCGATACTGAATATGCCGTGTCCGAGGACAGTCTGGAGCTGCTGCGCTCGCTGGGCGCGGGTGCGCAGGAACGCAAGCTCGCAAGCGAGCTGTACGAGCGCCGCCTCCGGCGGCTGGTCGTGTCGTTCCTGCACGGCACCGGCTTGCGCCGCGCGGAGCTGGCTTCGCTGGATGTCCGTAGCCTGGACTTCGGCCGCAATGTGTTCAGGGTAATCGGTAAGGGTGACAAGATGCGCGAGGTGCCGCTGGTGCCGGCGCTGGCGCGGGAAACCAGGCTCTACCTGCAGGCCGCCGAAGTGTTCTTCGGCGGCGTCCCGGCGGCCGGTGATCCGCTGCTGCGGACCCCGTCCGGCCGCCGGCTCTACCCGGTCTATATCGACCGGGCGGTCAAGCACGAGCTCGGAGCCGTTCCGGACATCACCGGCCGCAAATCCCCTCACGTACTCCGCCACACCTTGGCGACGGAACTCCTCAACAACGGCTCCGACCTCAACTCCATCAAGGAACTGCTCGGCCACTCCTCCCTGGCCGCCACCCAGGTCTATACCCACAATTCCATAGAAAAATTAAAGGCCGTCTATGAGACGGCCCATCCTAGAGCTAAGGATCATTCAGAATGATCAGTCGTCGATGGCGTAGGTGATGGTGGCGACACCGCGGACTTTCATGATGGAGGGATTCTCATCCTTGCTGTAGATGGAGAACTGACCCTGGTCGGCAGTGATGATCTTGCCGAGCTTGCTGCCGTAGTTCCTGACGAACTGGGTGGCGGTGGTCTTGGCGTTGGCGATGGCCTCCTCGATCATCTCCTGCTTGAGGTCCTGGAATCCGGTGTAATCATAGTTGATGAAGTTGTTGCCTCCCAGTGCGATACCCTTGGACAGCAGTTCGCCCTGTTTCATCACGATGTCCTTGACAAGTGCGACATTGGATGACGTGATGGTGATAGGCGTAGTCAGCTTGTAGTTGAAGGGTATGTACTCGTTGGACCAGCGGTTGGATACACGGTCGTCGACCTCCGGAGGCAGGATGGAAATCTCGCTCTCGGAGAGACCGTTGCTCTTCAGGAAGTCGACCACTGTGCGGTTGGTCTCCTGGATCTTGTTGTACAATGCGGGGAGTGCGTCCCCGGTGACATAAGTGGAGAGGTTCCAGGTGATCTTGTTGGCGGGGACCTCACGCTCGGAGAGTCCCTTGACGGTGACCTGACGGTCCTTGTCGATGAAACGGACGATTCCGCTCCTCAAAATGAAGCCGAAAAGAATCAAACTGACGCCGACGATGACGGCGGAAATTATACCTGTATTTTTCATGACAAATAGTGTTTTGTGCGAAGTTACTCAAAAAAGATACCATCGTGTATTTCTTTTTTAATAAAACTTCATTTTGTGCCACGATTTTTGTATATTTACCATCGCTAACCTGGACTAACCGCCCCGAAAGGGGTTCTTAACATATCATATTATGGAGATCAAGATCAAATCCTTGAAATTCGACGCAGACCAGAAGCTGGTC
>CAMJHW010000150.1 GCA_946405645.1 uncultured Bacteroidales bacterium | reverse complement strand
GCGACATGATGCCCGTCAAGATGCGCATCGACGAGAGCAAGCTCACGCACGTGTGTAAATATGTCGAAAGCATCTCCGGCATCCGCATTCCGGACAACGAGCCGGTGGTCGGCGAGAATGTATTCACGCAGACCAGCGGAGTCCACGCCGACGGTGACCGCAAGGGCTCGCTCTATGCCAACCAGCTCCTGCCAGAGCGTTTCGGGCGTGTACGCCAGTATGCGCTGGGCAAGATGAGCGGCAAGGCCAATATCATCGAGAACCTCGACAAGCTTGGCATCAGCCTTTCACCCGAACAGGTCAAGTTGGTGACGCAGCGCGTCGTCGAGCTCGGGGACAAGAAGGAAATGATGACCGCCGAGGATCTGCCGTTCATCGTTGCGGATGTCCTCAAGAGCGGCCACTCCAACAACGACAATATCAGTATCGTGAACTATTCCCTTCAGCTGACCAAGGGAATGAAACCTGCCGCCATGCTCAAGGTCAGCATCGACGGCACCGAGTATGAGACGAGTTCCAACGGAGACGGTCAGTACAATGCCTTCATGAAGGCGCTGTGGAAGATCTACGACCGTCTGGGCAAGAAGCACCCCGTACTTGCGGATTATCAGGTGACCATCCCTCCGGGAGGAAAGACCGACGCCCTCGTCGCCACGACCATCGTATGGAACATGGACGGACACGAGTTCAAGACTCGCGGCATCGACTCCGACCAGACCGAGGCCGCCATCAAGGCTACCGTCAAGATGCTGAACATCATAGAAAATCTGGATTTAACTACACTGAAATAATGAGACTGAAGATTGCTGAACTTCCGGGTGACGGCATCGGACCGGAAGTGGTGAACCAGGCCAAGAAGGCCGTGGACGCCGTCTGCGCCCGTTTCGGACATGAAGTGGAATACAAGTTCGCCAAGGCCGGCGCCTGCGCGATCGATGAATACGGATCGGCATATCCGGAGGAGACCCATAAGATATGCCTTGAGAGCGACGCCGTGCTCTTCGGAGCCGTGGGAGATCCCAAGTATGACAACGACCCTACCGCCAAGGTGCGTCCGGAGCAGGGCCTGCTGGCCATGCGCAAGCAGCTTGGCCTCTATGCCAACCTCCGTCCGGTGGAGACCTTCGCTCCGCTGGTCCACAAGAGCCCTCTCAAGGAGGAGCTCGTGGACGGCGCGGATTTCCTCTGCATCAGGGAGTTGACAGGTGGCATGTACTTCGGCGAGAAAGGACGTCTGGACGGCGGAGATACCGCATACGACACCAACATCTATCATCGTTACGAGATAGAGCGTATCCTCAAGCTTGCGTTCGAATATGCTATGCGCCGTCGCCGCCATCTTACCGTGGTGGACAAGGCCAATGTCCTGGAGTCATCGCGCCTGTGGCGCCAGGTCGCCCAGGAGATGGAGCCTTCCTGGCCGGAAGTCAAGGTGGACTATATGTATGTCGATAATGCCGCCATGCAGCTTATCCGCTGTCCCAAGTTCTTCGACGTTATCGTCACCGAGAATACCTTCGGCGACATCCTCACTGACGAGGCCAGCGTTATCTCCGGATCTATGGGTCTGCTCGCTTCCGCTTCGATAGGGGAGCATACCGGAGTCTATGAGCCCATCCACGGTTCGTATCCGCAGGCGGCCGGGAAGAACATCGCCAACCCTCTTGCTACCATTCTTTCAGCGGCGATGATGTTCGAATATGCTTTCGGTCTGATGGAAGAGGGCCGCGCCATACGCGAGGCCGTCGCCGCTTCCATCGACGCAAAGTACGTCACTGAAGACCTTGCCGGCGAAGGCGTCCCCGCGCGCAGCACCTCCGAGGTCGGCGACTGGGTGGCCGACTATATCAGAAAGGCCTGAAGATGAAGATATTCAGCGAAGAACTCGTGGCCGAGGCCTGCCGAGAGCAGAGCGTGGCCAACCTCTCTACCGCCACCATCGGCGAAGTGCTCCTGGTGGCGCAGTACCTCGAAAACAAGACCGGTATTCCTTTCATCAGGATGGACCAGGGTTCTCCCGGTCTGCCGATCAACAAGTATGGCGTCGAGGCGGAGAAGCGCGCGTTGGACAGCGGCATAGGCTCTCAGTATCCGGCTGCCGCCGGAGTCCCCGAGCTCAAGCAGGCCGCTTCGCGCTTCGTAAAGGCTTTCATCGACATCGACATCACTCCCCGCAGTTGCGTTCCCACTACGGGCTCCGTGGCCGCATCCTTCGGCTCTTTCATCGCTGTGACGCAGAGGATACCCGGAAAGGACAAGGTCCTGTTCATAGATCCCGGATTCCCCATCCAGAAGTCGCAGCTTCGCGTGCTCGGCATCCAATGGAGGGAGTTCGACATCTATCCGTACCGCGGCGCGGAGGCCCTGTCGGCCAAGCTCGAGGCCGAGCTCGCCGCAGGGGACATAGCCGCGATCATCTACTCCAACCCCAACAATCCCGCCTGGATCTGTCTGGACGAAGGTGAGCTGGCCGCCATCGGACGGCTTGCCACCAAGTACGATGTGGTCGTGATGGAGGATCTGGCTTATTTCTGCATGGATTACCGCCGCGACCTCAGCCATCCTTTCGAGGCACCTTACGTGCCCACAGTTGCGCGTTATACGGACAATTATATACTGATGCTGTCTGCTTCCAAGATTTTCAGCTATGCCGGCCAGCGTATCGCGCTCTGCTGCATCGGCGACAAGCTCTACGACAAGCAGTATCCTGTCCTTGCGGAACGTTATCACGATGCGGGAGTCTTCGGCGTGACGCTGACTGCGTCAATCCTGTATATGATTACAAGCGGCTGTACGGCCACGACTCAGTACGCTTATGCCGAGATGCTGAACCTGTCTTGCGACGGCGTGATCGACTTTGTCGAAGACACCCGTGAATACGAACGCAGGGCTGCCAGGATGAAGGAAATCTTCTGCCGTCACGGTTTCCATGTGGTCTATGACCGCGACGTGGACCAGAAGGTCGGAGACGGATTCTTCTTCACACTCGGTTACGGCGATATGACAGGAGAAGAGCTTCTTCTCGAGCTTATGTACTATGGAGTGAGCAGTATCTGCCTATCGACGACGGGCAGTCTGAAATATGGCATCCGCGCCTGCGTCAGCCGCATGCGCGAAGAGCTTTACGACGTCCTCGACGAGCGTATGGCCGCCTTCGAGGCCGATCACCGGTGACGGTAGGACAGCTCCTCTTCCAGATCTTCGATGCTGACGCCCATTTCCTCCATGAGGACGAGGAAATGGTAAATGAGGTCCGAGGCCTCATAGACGAAGCGGTCGCGCTTGCCGCTCACAGCTTCGATCACAGCCTCGGCCGACTCCTCGCCAACCTTCTTCGCAATGCTCTTCACACCTTTGATGAAGAGCTTTGTCGTATATGAACCTTCAGGCATCTCCTCGTGGCGCTTCTTGATGACTTCCATCAGCTTCCTGACGAATCCTTCGCTCTCCGGGGTGTCGAAGCAGGCAGTCGTTCCGCGATGGCAGGTTGGACCCGCCGGTATGGCCTTTATCAGTAGGGTGTCAGCATCACAGTCCCCGTACATCTCCTTAACGGTCAGGAAGTTGCCGCTGGTTTCCCCCTTGGTCCACAATCTCTGCTTGGAACGTGAGAAGAATGTCACGCGACCTTCGTCGCGGGTCTTCTCGAACGCTTCCTTGTTCATATAGCCAAGCATCAGAACCTTCAGGGTCCTGGCATCCTGTATGATCACCGGGAGCAATCCGTCTCCGGTCTTTTCGAGGTTGAAATCGCTGAACTCCATAGCACCTGATTATATTGCCTGCAATGTATATTCTTGATTATTAATGAATTGCCTTATTTCCCTGTTCAATATTCCTGATAGGCTTTTTGTTTAATCTTTTGCTTATCAGCTACTTGTGTTGCAGCCTTACTGGCACGCCGGCGGAGGCGAGGGCGCGCTTGAGCGTCGGGATGGAAATCTCGCCGTAGTGGAAGATGCTGGCGGCGAGGGCGGCGTCGGCGCGGCCGCGCG
>CAMJHW010000149.1 GCA_946405645.1 uncultured Bacteroidales bacterium | reverse complement strand
TCGCTCTCCATCCTTTCCTTCTTGTCGTTCAGCTTCTTGAATTTCATCTGAGCGTTCACTATGGAACGCAGGATGAATATTATAAGCAGGAGTCCAAGCAACTGGAGAAGCATCACCCAAAAACTGGTACGCTTTATATCCTTGTAAACCGACTCCTCCGGGATGCCGACGGACAGGTTCCATCCGATGTTTCGGACGGGAGTGGAAAAGCGGATGGGCTTATCGACAAAACTGGTGTCCACGGGGCATGCCAGCACCATGCCGCTACCGCTTACGAGCTTGCTGAACGAATTGGGATAGAGGTTGATGCTGCGTAACAAGTCATCCAGCCACCCCAAGGACAGGTCCGCCGCACAGACTCCTACGATATTGTCGTTCTGGTCCCATACTGGATAGGCATAGGTTACGACGGTGGTCTTTGCGCCGCTTTCATCAAAATACGGTTCGCTCCAGCAGCCCTTACCCGTTCTGACGGGTTCGTTAAACCAGCTTGACTTGAAATAGTCGTGCGATTCAGATCCGAGGACGATGGATTCCAAGGTGCCGTTGTCCCTGCGTGCGATCAGAGGCTCGTACCAATGCCCCTTGGAAGGATAGAAATCCTCGACAAAGGCTACCGCACTGTTCGCCACTGCCGGGGTGAAGTCCATCAGGCGTTTAATGTATGTGAACATGGAGTCGGGGCGGGAAAGGTCGCGTCCTATGATCCAGGACATGGACTGAACGCTTTTTTCCACGGAGTACGTGATATTCTCGATCTCCTCGCTGACCAGCAGCATCTCGCTGTTAGTCCTTTTTTCGGCTTCCTCCCGGAGGCCTTTCATGGCAAAGAAATACTGGATCAATCCCGTGGCCTCAAGGGTGATGGCCGCAACGAGTACCAGCAGCACTCCCGTCCAGGCAGAACGTTTCTTGATGCTTTTCTCTAAACTGTCGAAACTATCCTTTATTTTCATAATATACTCTTAAGGGCCTCCCTGAATTCAGGCATAGGCATTTTCACATCTCGTTCAATTATCAGTGTCTTGAGCCCGGCGTAGGGCATTATTTCCTCTTCGATGTCCTTAAGGGGACGGTCGGAGCCGAAATATGCCGTCGCGAAGCATTCCCAGAACTTTCCGGCCAGGGTTTTCGGCATATGGAAAGTCTCTTTGATGAAATCCTCTGCGCTGAGTCTGCAGCAGAGGAATACCATGCCCAGGTCGAACCTGCTGTATCCGTAGCAGAAATCTCCCAGGTCTATGAAATAGCGCTTGTCCCCGACGAAAATGGCATTGCTGAACTGAAGGTCTCCGTGGATGGCGGTATCGGTGTCGGGCGCATCGGCTATGAAGCGTCCTATACTGTCTTTTTCCGCCACGGTAAAGAAGGGATTCTCCTCCAGCAAGCGGAGGTATCTTTCCTTCACGCTCTCGAACTGCGTCGTATCCACATGTACTGCGTGGAGGTCAAGGCACATCCGTGCAAATATCCCGGCGTACTCCTGCACCCTCTCCGGATTGTCTGCCGTGGCCCGGGAAAAGGATTTCTTACCCGGGATGCGGCGGAAACGTATGCCGTAGCGTCCGTCTTCCGTGACCACGTATTCGCCGGGTTCCGGAGTAGGGATGCCGAGGGTGAACACTTTCCTGGCCAGCAGCATCTCGTCCAGCGGCTGGCTTACCTTGCCGGGGAAATAGAGCTTGAGCATCACGGACGGGTCTGTCCTGTGATCGTAGCTCTCGCCGTTGGCGCCGCCACCGGAGAGGACATAGTCGTCGAGGGATATCTTTGATGCTTCGATCATTTTCCGAAAACCTGTTCGATGAGACTTTCAAATTCTGCAAAAGCCGCGGTGCCTTCCAGTTCGCGCATGGAGTCCGCCAGCGCGCGGTAGCGCCAGGCGTGCTCGCCGGGATCCTTGGCATGGAACATGTCCCACAAGGCCTCGCCTTGCTCGGCATAATCGCGCGCAATGGCGCGCATATTGGACAATTTGTCGCCTAGGGCGACGATCTTCACGTCGCGGCTTGCGCCCTTCAGGCGGTCGATGCCCTCCTGCTTGCGCGCATGCCAACTCTCCTCCTCGCTGACTCCTTCATACAGGGAGTCGCTCTCGGAGGCGACCAGGTCCGCGATGCGTTCTCCGAACTCGGCGCGCAGGTCCTCGACGGTCACTTCCGTATCCTCGACCGTATCGTGCAGTGCCGCGGCGGCAAGCAGCTCCTGGTCGGAAGTCATCGAAGCCACGATCGACATCGCTTCCATAGGATGTACTATGTACGGGAAGCCCTTGCCGCGCCGTTCCGTCCCGGCGTGGGCTTTCACCGCAAAGATTATGGCGCGGTCGAGAAGTTCGGTATCCAAAGGTTCGTTCGCCATGGCCTATTGATTCATGAAAGGAAGGTTGCGGGCCTGGTCGAGGAGCAGTTCCGCCATCATTTCATTGCTCTCGGAGACTCCGTTGAGTTCGTCAAGCAGGTACTTGATGCCGAGCTTGCCTCCTCCGCTCTTCAGGATGTAAGCGATGCATATGTCCTGCGGACCGAGGGAAGAGGATATGATATCGAGATCGGTAAGTCCGATCTGGTAGCATGCTATCTGGTATGCGCCTTCCGAATGCTTTTTGATGATTCCCGATACGTCGCCCAGCGTCTTGCAGCCAAGTCCCTTGAATACGGTAAGGTACGGCATCAGCGACACCTCGTGGATCTCCGCCTGGTTGACGGAGGCTATGCGGCGGTTGAGTTGCCCGAAAGGATTAAGGTCCAGGAAAGTCCTGAAGGAGTCGCCGTCCAGCGGCACCTCGTCGAGGTTGCCGGAGGCGACGAGTGACTGTACCTTGCGGCGATAGTCCGTCAGTTCTGAACGGATGATGCTGAACTGCTCGTCGACGAGCTCCAGCATGCCGGCCAGGCGGCCGAGGTTGCGCAGGTATTTGCGGGGAACCTCCACTCCGGACTTGTAGCCGGTGTCGTGGTTCATGTTTGCCCAGGCGTGCTGCAGGACGGTCCTCATCTGCACCTCGAAGCGGTAGCGCGACTCGGGGATGCGGCAGATATAATGCAGGGAAAGGTATCCGAAACTGTCGATCTCGTGGAGCTTGCGCTTGTCCACGGAATTGTCCCAGTCCACTTCGAACAAACGTTCCAGCGCTGAGGCGACCTTGTCCACGTCATTGACATAGAATGTGATGACGCGTATCCCGACGATATCGGTTATGTCGGCAAGGGACGAGTATTTGCTGCCCTTGAGCTCCAGTTTCCCGGCAAGCGACTTCTCCGTCTTCACGCGCGACTCGATGGCCGCGACGACGATGCCGGCCGAGGCCAGGAAGTCGCGGATCCGTGCGGTCAGCTCGTCCGACTTGGCCTGGAAAAAGGACAGGTCGGCGCGGTATTCATCCAGAATGGCTTGCGAGTGGGGGTCCAAAATCATATGTGGCTAGTATTCCTAATTGACAAATATAATAAAAACAAATGTTATATTTGTATTATCAACACCTCAAGTAACCAAGATGAAACGATTGACCATCATTGCCACGATGCTGCTCGCAGTCTCCGCAGCATTCGCCCAGCCTCACCGGTCCGAGGCCGCAGTCCGCGCCCTAATGGAAGACCCTTCCCGTGCCGGCAACAACACCAATTCCTATGAGTTCCATGAGATAAGGGATACCAAGCCTCCCAAAGGTTACAAGCCCTTCTATATAAGCCATTACGGCCGCCACGGGTCCCGTTCCAACTGGGGTGGCAAGGCCTATGAGGACCTGATCTCCGTGCTGGAGCAAGGCCAGAGGATGGGCATCCTCACCCCCGGCGGAGACTCCCTGCTGGTCGCCGCCCGCCGCGTCCTCGCTTCGTATGACGGAATGGACGGCCGCCTCTCCCAGAAGGGCGTCCGCGAGCACACCGCCATCGCCGAGCGCATGTTCAAGCGTTATCCCGAAGTCTTCAAGGGGGACAAGAAGGTGCGCGCCTTCGGCAGCACCGTCCAGCGCTGCCTCATCAGCATGAACGCCTTCACCAC
>CAMJHW010000148.1 GCA_946405645.1 uncultured Bacteroidales bacterium | reverse complement strand
TGTTCTTGATCTCGCTCTCGCGGACTGCAGGGTCGCTGTACATGGAGAGGACGCGGAGAATGAGGTCCTTGTCCTGGATGTTGGACTCGCTCACGAGCTCCTTGAAGCCTTCCCAGTCCTCACCGATGCTCTTGACTGCGGGGTCGGTGGCCTCGTGGCCCTTGACGACCTTGGCCCAAGCCTTCTCGGCGGAGCCGGCGCGCTTGTCGGAGAGCTTGTCATTGAGGGCCTCGCCGCCATCAGGAGAAGCGTAAGCCACGATCTCGGTGCCCTTCAGGGTCTTGCGGCTGTTGGCGTTAATCTCGTCGAGGGCGGCCTGGAAGTCAGAAATGGACTGGCCACGGAGCTGGGCGGCGCGCACGTCTGCGGAATTGATGGTGTAAAGGATCTGGCCTTCGGCGGTCTGAGGGATGACGTCCTGATAGTTGTCAGCCTTGTAGCCGATATTGCCCTCCTGCTTCACGAGCATATAGGTGGTGTTGCAGCCGTCGGCGACCTTGCGGGTAGGAAGGGTCACGGCCTTGGTCTTGTAGGAGGCGACTCCGCGAAGCTCGAGGTAAGCCTTCTCCATACCGGGGACATAGGTGAAATGTACGCGCTCGGTGACGGTGCCGCCGGCGGAAGGGACTACCTTGTAGTTGTCCTTGACCTTCTCACCCTGATACATGAACGGGCTCATGGCCTGCTCGCCGCCTTCATAGACGAGGACGGGAGTGACCTGGAGGAGGGCCTTGGGATGGAAATACTTCTCGGGATAGGTGACGTTGAGGGTGGCGTCGATGTTGCCGCCGACGACCTCAAGTACCTGGGGATTGCAGGTAACCACTACGTTGTTTGCCAGCTCGGCCATCTTTTCGGCGGAGGAGCAGGCGGCTGCGGTGATCGCGAGGACGGCCACAGCCAGGATCTTGATTGCTTTTCTCATAAAATAGTAGTTTATTGATTAATAATTTTTGGTCCGTTGGGAACACTATACCTTGCAAAGATAATCATAATATTGCTTTTTTCACACCCGTCCGGATGCTTTATTTAAAGTGATTTCGTAACTTTGTCGGTCCCAAAGAATATATATGGACAGCCAGGAATTACAGAGACTCAAGAACAGATACGATATCATCGGCAACGACCCTGCACTGAACAGGGCCCTGGAAACCGCCGTCGCGGTGGCCCCTACCGACCTGACGGTCCTGGTCTCGGGAGAAAGCGGCGTGGGCAAGGAGAATATCCCCCGCATCATCCATCAGAACAGCCTGCGGCGCAACGGCAAGTATTTCGCCGTGAACTGCGGCGGCATACCCGAAGGCACCATCAACTCCGAGCTTTTCGGACACGAGAAGGGATCGTTCACCGGAGCCACCGAGACCCGCAAGGGATACTTCGAGGAGGCCAACGGAGGCACCCTTTTCCTCGACGAGGTGGGCGAGCTTCCCATGAGCACGCAGGTGATGCTTCTCCGCGTCCTCCAGAACGGTGAATATATCAAGGTCGGCTCCTCCAAGGTGGAGAAGACCGACGTACGCGTCGTGGCCGCCACCAACGTCAACCTGCTGTACGCCGTCAGCCAGGGCAAGTTCCGCGAGGACCTGTACTACCGCCTCAACGCCATCCAGATACGCATGCCGGCCCTGCGCGAGCGCAAGGACGACATCTATCTCTTCTTCCGCAAGTTCACCTCGGACTTCTCGGAGAAATACCGCGTGTGCAAGATCAACCTCACGCACGACGCCATCATAGCCCTGCGCAACTACCGCTGGCCCGGCAACATCCGCCAGCTGAAGAATGTCGCGGAGACGGTATCGGCCCTCGAGTCAGTGAAGCTCACCCCCGGCGCCGAACGCTGTGAGATCGACTCCGAAACCCTGCGCAAGTATCTTCCAAAGGAGGAAGAGACCGTGCTGCCCGCCGTCAGTGAAGCGCACGGCAGCGCCTTCAACGAAGACGAGAAGAAGATGCTCATCAAGGCTCTCCTCGACCTCCGTCAGGAAGTCGACCAGCTGAAGATGGCTGTGTACGGAGGCCAGGCGGCGCAGCACCGGCTGCCGGGGCCCGCGCACGAAGTGCCCGAGGCCCGCGAGCCGGAGCCTTATGACGAGGCCGACTGGCAGGAACCAGACACGCAGGAGCAAGCTCCGGCCGAGAGTCCGGATCTCTCGCTTCAGAAAGTCAGCGAGGACCTTATACAGAAGGCCCTCGAGAAACATAACGGGAACCGCAAGGCCGCGGCCGAGGAGCTCGGCATCTCCGAGCGTACGCTTTACCGCCGTCTCGCCAAGGAGAAGAAATGATGAAGACATTCCGCCACATATTATCCGTCTGCGCCATCGCGCTGACCGCCCTGATCACCGGCGCCTGCGGCATCTATTCCTTCTCGGGGACCTCCATCCAGCCCGACGTCAAGACCATCACCATCAACTTCTTCGAATACACCGCAGAAAAGGTCAACCCCTCGTTGAGCAACCAACTCACCGAGGAGCTGCGCACCCAGTTCCGCAAGATGACCCGCCTGGAACAGGTGGACCTCGACGGCGACCTGGAGATTGAGGGTACGATCACAGGATACGACGTGCAGGCCACTGCGGTGACGGCGGACGAAGTCGCCGCACGTAACCGCCTGAACGTCACGGTCAAGATCACTTTCACCAACCGCCTGTACCCCGAAGACAACCTCGAGCAGAACTTCTCGGCCTACGAGGAGTATGATTCCATGCAGTCGCTCGACTCCGTCCAGGATGCTCTCTGCGTCGATATAGTCAAGAAACTTGTCGAAGACATCTTCAACGCCACGGTAGCGCAATGGTAAACGGTCACATCAGTCTCAAGTCGCTCACCATCGACGAGCTTGCCGGCGTCGTGAACCTCTATCCCTGGTTCGGCGCCGCCCGCAAGGAACTGTGCGCGCGCATGTCGCGCGTAGGCGGCGAAGGCTGGGGCAGCCGCGACTACGCGGTCAGCGCGCTGTACATGGGCTCGCGCAGCATCATTTCGGACATAGTCCGCGCCGGCAAGGCCAAGGACTATTCCGACAAGGATCTCGACACTCTCCTTAAGACCTATACAGTAGGAGAGGAGCCCGCAGGGCGGGAAGAGCCCAGGCACAAGACCCGCGTCGTGGGCGGAGACTTCTTCTCCCAGGACGAATACGACTCCGTCCGCAGGACCGACGACAACATCTTCTCGACCTTCGCCTCCAAGGCCAAGGGCGAGGAAGTGCACGAGAAGAGCGAGCAGGAAGTACTCGACGCATTCTGCACCGAAACGCTCGCGCAAATCTATGTCGACCAGGGATATTACGAGCAGGCAAAATTCATTTATTCGAAACTACTCTTGCGTTATCCAGAAAAAAATGCTTACTTTGCAGCCCTTATTCAAAAATTGGGGTAAAAGACAGATAAATAAAACATAACAAGATATGAACGCATTATTTACCATCCTGACCATTCTCATCCTTCTGGCCGCCGCGCTCCTCGTCATCGTGGTGCTGCTCCAGAACGGCAAGGGTGAGGGTCTCGCCAGCAACTTCATCGCCGGCAACCAGACTTTCGGTGTCCGTCAGACCGCCGACCTTCTCGAGAAGGTGTCCTGGGGCCTCGTGGCCTTCATCCTCGTGATTTCCATCATCACTTCCTTCACCACCGGCACCACCGGCGCCGACATGGACGTGACCAACAAGATCGAGAACACTGCGACCCAGTCCCAGCCCGAGTTCCCGACCGCTCCCATCCAGCAGGAGGCTCCCGCTCAGGAAGCTCCCGCCGCCCCCACCGAGTAACTGACAGATTGTCAGTCCAGCAGGGGCTGGAATATAATTTGACGAAGATCGTTCGTTCCCTCATCGGAACGGACGATTTTTGATTTTAAGGCCGCGTAGGGCGGCCGCCAAATTATAGAGAATATGGAAAAGACTGATTATCAATTTCTAAGCAAGTACGCCACCAACCTCAACGAGTTGGCGGCGAACGGAAAGCTCGACCCGGTCATCGGCCGGGACGACGAGATCCGAAGGGTCTTGCAGATACTCAGCCGCCGCACTAAGAACAACCCTATCCTGGTGGGCG
>CAMJHW010000147.1 GCA_946405645.1 uncultured Bacteroidales bacterium | reverse complement strand
CTGTCCCACAAATACGAGGAGATCGCGGATGCCATCGCCAAGGACCTCCATCGCGGAGTCACTGTCCTGGACGGTCAGGGCTGGTACTCCAAACAATCGACTCACGTCCTGATGGTGCTGACCCGCAAGACCGACCTCAATATAATGCTCCGTTACATCAAGTCCATCGATCCTGACGCTTTCCTGTCAGTATCGACCGTGACGGGAGTCTATGGACGCGGATTCGAGTCCATAAGGCTGCGTCATACATCCAAAGAAATAAAAAAAGCATAAAAAAGATGTTTTTTTCATCTGACCCCCTCCCGAAACATTGTTCCGGGAGGTTTTTTTTCGATATTTGTATCGGACTATCTAGATCTTAAACGATTCATGGAAAGATACTTGCTCTTTTATTTCGTCATCCTTTGCCCGGCACTTTGGCTGGTCGAAGTCATTCCCTGCAAAGACTCACGTAGCACTGGCGGCTGGTCTTTCCGCCTGCTCCCGGTGCTTATCGCACTGCTGACACTTTTATTCGATGCACGATTCTTCATTCAAGGAATGCCTGCGCCGCTGCTGGCGGCCGACATCCTTTTCCTTGTTTCCGTGTTCCTACAGCCGTTTGTCGATTCCCGTGCGAAAGACTTCGGGGTGGTTGTATTGACATATCTGTTCTCCTTCGTATGCCTGGTACGGAGCATCATCGCGTTTTCAGGACGTACCGTGCCGTTCGATCCCGCTGTCTTCATGACGGTGATGTCTGTTTTCCTGCTGTCGGTATGTGCGTCGCGGGATATTCTGCGGCTGTCCGGCCGCAGGCGCGATGCCATCCAAGGGCGGACGGACCGTCTCCTGACCAAGGTATTGTGCTCGCTCTGGCTTGTCTTCGCCGGAGTCTTGATCCTGGCATGTTCCGGTGGCAGCTGCTGCAGGGCAGTGTGCATCGCGCTTTCCCTGCTGCTCTCCTTTTTGTACGCGTACCTTTATCTTTCATCCGCTTGCGTGAAAAGAGCTGCTGCTGTTCCCAGGCAGGTTGCCTCCGCTCCTGACAAGCCTATGGACAAGATGCAGAGGGAGGAGGTCCTCTTCAGGAAGATCGAGGAGTACATGCAGCGTGAGCAGCCCTACCTTGACGACAACCTGGACATGGGTCGTATGGCCAGGGAGATGCTGACCAACAAAGGTATGGTGTCCAGGGCGGTGAACAATTACTCCGGAGGGAACTTCTGCACTTATGTCAACCGATACCGTATCCAGTACGCCGTCTCACTGTTGAAAAAGGATCAACGTATCAAGATCAGTGAACTGGCTCTGGTGTGCGGTTTTAAGACCGTAGTTTCATTCAATATGGCTTTCCGTCTGTTCATGAACGAAATCCCCTCCGAGTATAAGCGTACCCTTAAGGCGCAGGAGTTGCGCAAGAAGGAAACAGTCAGTGATGGATGACGTCGCGGTCAGGCTTAGGGACTGACCCGCGGCCAGGAGGAGGGGAGAGGGGCGGTTATTTCCAATTGTGTCCCCTTTACCGGGTGGACGAAACTGACATGACGCGCGTGGAGGGATATGCCACCGTCCGGATTGGATCGCGGAGCTCCGTATTTGAGGTCGCCCTTGATGATGCAGCCCATTCCCGCAAGCTGGCAGCGGATCTGGTGATGGCGGCCCGTGAGGAGCTCTACCTCCATGAGATGGTAGCGCTCGGTGGGGCCCAGGTATCTGTAGCGCAGTCTCGCAAGCTTGGCTTCGCGGTTACGCTCTCCGGCCTTTGCGATGAACGACTTGTTCATCTTCTCGTTGCGGACCAGCCAATCCTCCAGCAGCCCTTCCTTCTCCGTCGGAGCGGCGCAGCATAGTGCCCAGTAAGTTTTGTGGACTTCGCCCTCGCGGAACATCGCGGAGAGTCTTTCGAGCGCCTTCGATGTCTTGGCGAACACCACTATGCCGCTGACGGGGCGGTCGAGACGGTGCGGGATGCCCATGAACACCCTTCCGGGCTTGGAGTCGCGCCGGGCGACAAAGGCTTTCAGCGTCTCGGCGAGACACTCGTCGCCCGTACGGTCACCCTGCACTATTTCGCCCGCCCGCTTGTTCACGACCAGCAGGTGGTTGTCCTCATACAGGATCCTGCCTTCAAGATCTCCGTATTCGTCTTCTGATAATGTCCGGTAGTACATATCTGCCACAAAGATATGAAAAATTCTGCCAATTTGTCAGCGGAATCGAATGGCACAGCTTTCGTTATAATGAATGGCGTCGCGGACACGGAGTCCGCAGAATGGATTGAAACAATAAATTGAAAGATATTATGGGAAAAATCATCGGAATCGACCTCGGAACCACCAATTCGTGCGTTTCGGTCATGGAAGGCAATCAGCCTACCGTCATCATCAACAATGAGGGCGAGCGTACGACCCCTTCCGTCGTGGCATTCACCGACGGCGGAGAGCGCAAGGTCGGCAACCCCGCCAAGCGCCAGGCCATCACCAACCCGGCCAACACCATCTACTCCATCAAGCGTTTCATGGGCGAGACCTACGACCAGGTCTCTACCGAAGTGGGCCGCGTGCCTTACAAGGTAGTCAAGGGTGACAACAATACTCCGCGCGTGGACATCAACGGACGCCTCTATACTCCTCAGGAGATCTCGGCCATCATCCTCCAGAAGATGAAGAAAACCGCCGAGGACTATCTCCGCCAGGAGGTCACCGAGGCCGTCATCACAGTCCCCGCATACTTCTCCGATTCTCAGCGCCAGGCCACCAAGGAAGCCGGTAAGATCGCCGGCCTCGACGTCAAGCGTATCATCAACGAGCCTACTGCCGCGGCATTGGCCTACGGCCTCGACAAGAAGGACAAAAACTCCAAGGTTGCAGTCTTCGACCTCGGCGGCGGTACCTTCGATATCTCCATCCTTGAGCTCGGCGACGGCGTATTCGAGGTGATGTCCACCAACGGCGACACCCATCTCGGCGGCGACGATTTCGACCAGGTGGTCATCGACTGGCTGGCCCAGGAGTTCGCCAATGACAACCACGGTATCGACCTCAAGAAGGACCCTATGGCTCTCCAGCGCCTGAAGGAAGCTGCCGAGAAGGCCAAGATCGAGCTTTCCAACCAGACTTCCACGGAGATCAACCTCCCTTACATCATGCCTGTTGACGGCATTCCCAAGCACCTTGTCAAGACCTTGAGCCGCGCCAAGTTCGAGATGCTCTGCGACAGCCTGTTCCAGAAGACCATCGAGCCTTGCCGCAAGGCCCTCTCCGACGCCCATCTGAGCGCTTCCGACATTGACGAGGTCCTCCTCGTGGGCGGTTCGACCCGTATCCCCAAGATCCAGGAGCTCGTGAAGAACTTCTTCGGCAAGGAGCCCAACAAGAGCGTCAACCCCGACGAGGTCGTCGCTATCGGTGCATCCATCCAGGGCGGTGTCCTCACCGGCGATGTCAAGGATGTCCTCTTGCTCGACGTCACTCCGCTTTCACTCGGAATCGAGACCCTCGGCGGCGTGATGACCAAGCTCATCGAGTCCAATACCACCATACCTGTGAAGAAATCCCAGGTATTCTCCACCGCGGCTGACAACCAGCCTTCCGTCCAGGTCCGCGTCCTTCAGGGCGAGCGTCCGATGGCCCGTGACAACAAACTCATCGGCGAGTTCAACCTCGACGGCATCGCTCCGGCTCCCCGCGGCATCCCTCAGATCGAGGTGACCTTCAACATCGACGCCAACGGCATCCTCAATGTCTCCGCTACCGACAAGGCTACGGGTAAGGCGCAGAACATCCGCATCGAGGCTTCCTCCGGTCTCAGCGATGCCGAGATCCAGAGGATGCGCGACGAGGCCAAGGCCAACGAGGCTGCCGACAAGGCTGCCAAGGACCGCGCCGACAAGATCAACAACGCCGACTCGCTCACCTTCCAGGCCGAGAAGTTCCTCAAGGAGAATGGCGACAAGGTTCCCGCCGATATCAAGGGAGAGGTCGAGAGCAACGTCGGTCTCCTCAAGGAGGCTGTCAAGAACCAGAACCTCGACGATATCGACCGCTACTCCGAGGCCTTGAACAAGGCTTTCGAGAAGATGTACCAGGCGA
>CAMJHW010000146.1 GCA_946405645.1 uncultured Bacteroidales bacterium | reverse complement strand
GCGACATTCATGTTGTCGCCGGCATAGTTGCCGTACAGTATGGCGACGCCTTTGCCGGCGTCAGCCTCGTGGATGGCGTCATAGAACATCTGTGCAGGCGGCGAGGAGAAGAGTTCGCCGATGGCCACTGCGTCGCACATGTTCTTTCCGATATATCCGACAAAGGCGGGTTTGTGGCCGGATCCACCGCCGGTGACTATACCGACCTTGCCCTCGACGGGAGCGTTCTTGTATTTCAGGACTCGCTCGTTTTCTGTAGTGGAAACGAGGTCCTGATGCGCCTTGACGTAGCCCTGGAGCATCTCGTCAACGACGCAGGACGGGTCATTGATGATCTTTTGCATAATAGTGTGGTTATTTGGATTCAAACGATTGTCTTTCGAGTTCGTGCATCTGGTCGACCTTTGGCTGCGAGCCGCCGCCCTGGAACTCAGAAGCGAGCCAGGCGGTCACGATGGTCTTTGCCAGTTCCGGGCCGATCACGCGGGCGCCCATGGTCAGGACCTGGGCGTCGTTGCTCTTGCGGAGTCTCTCCGCGGAGAATACGTCGTGGCATACTCCGGCATAAACGCCCCTGACCTTGTTGGCTATCATAGCCATTCCAAGGCCTGTGCCGCAGATGAGGATGCCCCTTTCGAAGGAACCGTCCTGGATCTTAAGGGCAAGGTTGTAACCGATTTCAGGATAGTACGCGCCGGGGTGGGATACGAGATAGTCGAGATCCACGGCCTCGACTCCGCTTTTCTCAAGATGCGCCACGATGGTTTTCTTCAGGTCGATGGCGGCATCGTCACAGTCTATAACAACTCTCATAATAAAACTAAAGGTTATTGTGTTTTTTTCTTGATGAATTCAGAAGGAAGCTTTCCGAACTGCTTCTGGAAGCTGAGCGTGAAATATGAAGGTGAGGAGTATCCTACCAGATATGCAACTTCGTTGATTCGGTAATTGTTCTCGGCCAGAAGCTCGACCGCCTTTTTGAGGCGGCTGATCCTGACATATTCGTTCACGGTCAGTCCGGTATTTGCTTTGACCTTGCGGGTGAGTGTTGCGCGGGATACCGCCATGGCATCCGCCAGCTTGTCGATGGTAAGTTCGGTCTCGGAGATATGGTCCTGTATGTAAGAGTGAAGCGAATTCATGAAATCCTCTTCAATCTTGCTGACGCTCGAGAAGCTGTAGTGCGACAGGGGCGAGGAAGAGAACTGCTCGTTCCTGATGTCCCTGTTCCTGAACAGGTTGCTGATATTCGCCTTGAGGACGTCCATCTTGAAGGGTTTCTCGATGTAGGCGTCGGCTCCAGACTTGAGCGAGCGAATGTGCGTCTCGACTCCGACGGCGGCCGTCAGAAGCAGTACGGGGATATGGCTGAGGCTGATATCCTCCTTGATGGCATTGCAGAGCTCACAACCGTCCATCCGGGGCATCATAATGTCGCTGACCACAAGGTCGACGCGGGAATCCCTGACTATCGAAAGGGCCTCCTCTCCGTCGCCGGCAGACAGGATGTCATAATCCTTGACCAGGGCATCGCGGATGAGGTTGCGCATGGTGTCGTTGTCCTCGACGACAAGCACGACGGGCTTCTGTCCCGGCAGTTCGGGTAAATCATCTTCAATCTGGGAAGACGACTTGGCCGCGGGCGTTTCGCTGCGGGATTCCTGAACCCCCTTTTCTGGAATCTCCAGGACAAAAGAATTGAGATCCTTGACTGCGGTATCGAGGAACAGTCTTCCCTGGTGGAGAGATGCGATCTTGCGCGAGTAAGTCAATCCAAGTCCGGTGCCGTTCTTCTCAAGGGACTTGCTCTGATAGAAGGCTTCGAATATCAGCTCGCTCTCTTCCTCCGGTACACGCACTCCGTCGTTTTCCACGCGGATGATGACCTTTTCGTCCTCTTCCTTGACGCTGACGTCGATCCTGGATTTGGAATACTTGATGGAATTGGAGAGGAGATTGCAGACGACGCTCTCAATGGCATCCGCATCGCAGACGGTCATGATGGCGTCGCTGGAGAACGAGGACGTCATATCAAGCCCGCGGGCCTTTGCAGCGGTCTCGAAGGAATTGATGGATTTGCGGACGATGGCGCAGATATCCTCGGTGGTGAACACGAGATGCGTCCTTCCGCTGTCCATCTTGCGGAAGTCCAGAAGGTCGTCGCAGAGTTTCTTGAGTCTCTCGACATTGAGACGCATTGCGTTCATATCCTCCTTTACGCCTTCGGTCACCTTCCGCTCTGCGACGGTTTTGTCCAGCAAGATCTGCAGTACGGAGACCGGAGTCCTGATTTCGTGGGCGATATTGGTGAAGAAGTCCATCTTCTCATGTGCGAGGTCCTTCTCTTTCTTTGCCTCTACAAGCTCGAGCCGGCGCTGGGCTTCCGCCGCTTTTTTCTTGTTTTTCTGTATGAAATAAACAAGGGCCATTCCACCCATAAGCAGCAGATACAGAAGCCAGGCGATATTGGACCTGTACCATGGAGCCGTAATGACGATATCAAGGGAAGCTTCCGTTGAATCGTCTTCGCTGTCGGCGAAATTGACGGTAAAGCGGTAGGATCCGGGGCGCAAGCCCGTATAGGTTATATGGTTTTCATTCGTGACTATCTGATTGCGGAACCCTCTCTTGACCAGCTGACATTCATATTTCTCGATATTAGGGCTGGAGTAGTTCATGGCTGAGTAAGTGAGGGAGATGAAGGTCGCATCCTTCTGCTTTACCCTTATCGACTCCGAGGTAATGGCGGAACGGCCCTTCTGGGAAGCGAGCGAAGTCCCTCTGGAGGAGCCGAGCGTGATATCGGTGACCCTGATGGGGGAGTGGCCGAAGCGTTCCTGGATATACTCCGGTTCGAACATCAGAAGGCCTTCATTGGTACCAAGGAAAACGAGCCCTTCGGGAGACTTGTAATTGCTCCCGAACGTGAAGTGTCTTCCGATGACATTGTCGGCCTGCATATAGATTCCGAGCACTTTTTCGTCCTTTGGGTCGAAATCTACCAGACCCATGGAAGTGGCTATCCAGAAATGTCCGTCTTCATCTTCAGTAATGCTTCCCGCCGTATTGGATGGAAGGCCGGAAGACTTGTCGAAATGCTTCACGTCCACGGTGTTGCCATCGGCGGAAATGGATATCTTGCAGATCCCCGCACCATCGGTAGTGGCCCAAAGATCTCCCCGTGAGTCCAGCATGAAACTGGTCAGAGCCTCGCCCTGAGCCGCTTGAGCCTTCCTGTACGAACCTGAGGGAATGTCGTATATGCCGAATCCTTGATAGAAAGTGCTGATGACGAGCCGTTCTCCCTTGTCCTCGACAATGCTGTGCACGAACGGCTTGCCGACGACGTCGACAAGCTCGAATGCATCCGAAGATTGGTTGAAACGGTACATGCCTTCCCTGGTACCGGCATAGATGAACCCGTCGCTGGCTTTCATGATGGCCATGCAGTCGTTGCTGGGAAGGTGATACTTCCTGACCGCCTTTCCGGCAACCGGATCGAAAGCGGTGATCCCGTCGCCGTAGGAAGTGATCCAGATCAGGGAACCGATGCGAGTAAGGTCAGTGATGGCTGTTCCGAAGGCTACACCAGCGTAGGGGGTGAAATCAGCAAAAGACTGGTCTTTCGGATCGAAACGACAAAGATATCCCTCCTCGCTTCCGATCCAAATCTTTCCGTCAGGACCGTCGCAAACTGCCCTGACGGTATTGCCGGCCATCGTATGGGGTGTCTCGTCAGCGACGAAACGGCTGAATCCGGCTTCATATGTCATCCAACATCTAAGACCGCCGTTCCAAGTTCCCGCCCACACATTGCCGTATTTGTCGCTGAACAGACAGCGGACGCTTTCACCTCCGAGGGTCGCTATGTTGAGTTCGTCGGGGAACTGTTTCTCCAAAGTGCGTGTGAGAGGATCATAGATCAGCAGGCCGTAGGTCGTGCCGATCCAGTAAAGGCCGTCCTCATACAGGAGGCATTGGACCTCCGCCTTGTTGAGTATGACCTTGTCGTCTATGAGGGATTCGGTAGCTCCGGAGCCAAGGTCAGCGACACACACTTCGTGTATGCCGTCGCTGACAAGCAAT
>CAMJHW010000145.1 GCA_946405645.1 uncultured Bacteroidales bacterium | reverse complement strand
AAAAGTCTCCCGAGGAGCTTGCCGCCAGCCATTTCATCTTCATCGCCGGCGGTGTGGGTACCGCTCCCGTCTATCCCCAGGCCAAGTGGCTGCATGAGCATGGCGCCAAGGTCGATGTCATCATCGGCGCCAAGACCGCCGGCCTTCTTATATACAAGGAAGAGATGGCCGCAGTCTGCGACAATCTCCATATCTGTACTGACGACGGTTCCGAGGGTTTCCACGGCATGGTGACCGCCCTGCTCGAGAAGCTCGTGAACGACGGGAACAAATACACTCAGGCCGTCGCCATCGGCCCGATGATCATGATGAAGTTCACCACCCTCACTGCCAAGAAGCTCGGACTTCCCATCGTAGTCAGCCTCAACACTTTGATGGTTGACGGCACTGGCATGTGCGGTGCCTGCCGCGTCACCGTAGCCGGCAAGACACGCTTTGCGTGCGTCGAGGGCCCCGAGTTCGACGGATATGAAGTCGATTTCGACGAGGCCATGCGCCGTCAGGGCCAGTACCGCACCGAAGAGGCGGAGGCCCGTGAGAACCACGTATGTAGAATCGGTAGAGGAAAATAGCTATGGCAAACAGAATACCCAGGGTTCCTGTGAGGGAACAGGATCCGAAAGTCAGGGCGACCAACTTCGAGGAGGTCTGCTACGGTTACAATGTCGAAGAAGCGATGCTTGAGGCCACCCGCTGCCTGCATTGCAAGAATCCCCGTTGCGTGGGCGCCTGCCCCGTCGGCATCAAGATCCCCGATTTCATAGAGAAAGTCAAGGACGGAGATTTCTCCGCCGCCGCGGCGGTCATCGCCGAGGACTCCTCGCTGCCGGCCATCTGCGGCCGCGTATGCCCGCAGGAGACCCAGTGCGAGGGCAGCTGTGTGCTCGGCGTCAAGGGCGAGAGCGTTGCCATCGGCAAGCTCGAGCGCTTCGTGGCCGACTGGACGCGCGAGCAGGGCAAGGCCCCTGCGGCTCCCGCCGCCGCTTCCAACGGCCGCAAGGTCGCCATCATCGGCTCCGGCCCTTCGGGCCTGGCCTGCGCCGCCGACCTTGCGAAGCTCGGCTATGATGTGACCATCTTCGAGGCCCTCCATCGCCCCGGCGGAGTGCTGGAGTACGGCATCCCGGAGTTCCGTCTGCCGAAGGACAAGGTAGTGGCCGCCGAGATCGCTGCCGTCAAGGCTCTAGGCGTCAAGATCGAGCTTGACGTCATCATCGGACGTACCGTCACTATCGACTCCCTGATGGACGAGGAAGGTTTCGAGGCCGTATTCGTCGGCTCCGGAGCCGGTCTGCCCCGTTTCATGGGCATCCCGGGCGAGAACGCCAACGGCGTATTCTCCGCCAACGAGTTCCTGACCAGGAACAATCTCATGAAGGCTTACCGCAACGACTATCTCACCCCGATCCACGCCGGCAAGAAGGCCATCGTGGTCGGCGGCGGCAACGTCGCCATGGACGCTGCGCGTACCGCGCTGCGTCTCGGCGCCGACACCACGATCGTTTACCGCCGTACGGAGGTGGAGCTTCCTGCACGTAAGGAGGAGGTCCACCACGCCCACGAGGAAGGGGTAGAGTTCAAGATGCTTACCAATCCCGTCGAGATCCTGGCGGATGATAAAGGATGGGTACGCGCCATCAAGTGCATCCGGATGGAGCTCGGCGAACCCGACGCCAGCGGCCGCCGTTCGCCAGTTCCTGTAGAGGGATCCGAGTTCGAGATCCCTTGCGACACTGTCATCATGGCCCTTGGCACCTCTCCCAATCCGTTGATCGCCAAGACTACGGACGGACTTGAGGTCACCAGGCGCGGCTGCCTCGTCGCCGACGAGAGCGGCGCGACGACTCGTCCCGGCGTTTTCGCCGGCGGAGACGCCGTCACCGGCGCCGCGACCGTCATCCTCGCCATGGGCGCCGGCCGCAAGGCCGCCGCCGCCATCCACGATTATCTTTCCGGGAAATAGTTCCCGGAGGGCATTATATATTAGTAGTGTATTTGTATGAAGACTGCCCTGGTACAGTATGATATAGTGTGGGCCGACCCGGTGGCGAACCGGAGCCGGCTCGACTCCGTTCTGGACGGCATGCCGGCCGTCGATCTCGTCGTCCTGCCGGAGATGTTCTCCACCGGCTTTGCCACCCAGCCGGAAGGCATTGCCGAAGAGGTTCCTTCCGCTACTCTGGAGTGGATGAAGGCAAAGGCCGAAAAGATGGATTGCGCCATCGCGGGCAGCGTCGCCCTCCACGAGAACGGCCATTATTACAACCGCTTCTGGTTCGTGAAGCCTTCCGGTGAAGTAACCGCATATGACAAGCATCACTTGTTTACATACGGAGGCGAGCATCATCGTTTCACGCGCGGCGAAGACCGCGTAATAGTGGAATGGCGTGGATTCCGTTTCCTTTTGAACGTATGCTATGACCTGCGTTTCCCCGTCTGGAGCCGCAACCGCAAGGATTACGACGCCGCAATATACGTCGCCAGCTGGCCTTCGGTACGCCAGTATCCTTGGGACACCTTGCTGAGAGCCCGCGCCATCGAAAACCAGTGCTTCGTTCTGGGCGTGAACAGGGTGGGGAAGGACCCGGCGTGTGAATACGCCGGCGGGACTGCTGCCCTGGACCCCTACGGAGCCACTTTGGCCGCCTGCGCTACCGGCCTCGAGGAGACAATAATCGTCAGTCTGGACATGGGTGCCCTGGAAGCTTTCCGGGCAAAGTTCCCGGTTCTGGACGACGCTGAGGATTTTGAGATTAAATAGTCATTATATGTCAGAGAAAAGATTGCTGCTCGGAGACGAGGCGGTGGCCTTGGGAGCGCTTCATGCCGGCCTGTCCGGCGTGTACTCCTACCCGGGAACTCCTTCCACCGAAGTCACCGAGTTTATCCAGACCCACGCTCCGGAAGTCCGGAGCCGCTGGTGTACGAATGAAAAGACCGCTATGGAGGCCGCTCTTGGTATGTCCTATGCCGGAAAGCGGGCTCTCGTGTGTATGAAACACGTCGGAATGAACGTCTGCGCCGACGCATTCGTCAATTCCGCCATCACCGGTGTGAATGGCGGCATCGTAGTGCTCGCTGCCGACGATCCTTCGATGCACTCGTCCCAGAACGAGCAGGATTCCCGCTTCTATGCTCAGTTTGCCATGGTTCCGGTCTTCGAACCTTCCGACCAGCAGGAAGCATACGATATGATCCGTGAGGCATTCGCACTGTCCGAGGAGCTCAAACTCCCCGTGGTGTTCCGCGTGGTTACCCGACTGGCGCATTCGCGCGCGGCCGTGGTCACCGGAGAGCAGGATGCCCAGAATGTCCTGAACCCTTCCACCGACCGTGGCTGGATCCTTCTCCCTGCCATTGCCAGACGCCAGTATCTGAAACTTATTGACAAGCAGCCTCTAATGCTGGCTGCGTCCGAGCATACGGTCCACAACAGCCTCGAAGGCGCCGGATCCAAGGGTGTCATCGCCTGCGGTATCGGCTACAATTATGTGAAGGAGTCCGGTGTCCAGGACATCACGCTTCTCAAGGTTTCGCAGTATCCTCTGCCCGAGGCGCAGGTCAAGGCCCTTGCGGCCAGGTGCAGCTCCATCCTTGTGGTGGAGGACGGCCAGCCCGTAGTGGAGCAGGGTGTGAAGGCCCTGCTCGGTGCCGGCTTCCCTGTTGAAGGCCGCCTGACCGGCAAGCTTCCGCGGACCGGCGAGCTCACGCCCGACAATGTCGCGGCTGCGCTCGGCGTCTCAGCCGTGCGTTCCTTCGGAACAGCGCAGAATCTCGCTCCGCGCCCGCCCCAGCTCTGTCCTGGCTGTGGCCACCGCGACGTCTATGCCGCGCTGAACAAGGTCGCGGCTGAGTATCCCGATTCCAGGATCTTCGGCGACATCGGCTGCTACACCCTCGGTGCGCTGCCTCCTTTCAGCGCCCTTGCCAGCTGCGTGGATATGGGCGCCTCGATCACGATGGCCAAGGGTGCCGCCGATGCAGGTGTGTTCCCCGCCATCGCAGTCATCGGCGACTCCACTTTCACCCATAGCGGCATGACCGGCCTGCTTGATGCAGTCAACGACCATTCCCGCATCACGGTCATCATCTCCGACAACCTCACCA
>CAMJHW010000144.1 GCA_946405645.1 uncultured Bacteroidales bacterium | reverse complement strand
CGGGCTGGACCGGGATGATGACGGAGTCCGCCGCAGTCAGGGCGTTGACGGTGATGAGGCCGAGGGAAGGGGAGCAGTCGATGATGATATAGTCGTAGTTGTCGCGGATCGGCGCGATGGCCTTCTTGAGGATGGACTCGCGCTCGTCGGCCTCGAGCATCTCGATCTCCACTCCGACGAGGTTGATGTGCGACGGCACCATGTGGAGCCCCGCCAGCTCGGTCTGTACGAGCGCGTCCTCGATGCCGATGCGCCCTATCATCACCTCGTAAAGGGTGCGCTTCTGGTCGTTGTCCGGCGCGAAGTTTAGGCCGGAAGTGGTATTGGCCTGAGGATCGGCGTCGATGATCAGAGCCTTCTTTTCCAGTACCGCCAGAGAGGCCGCGAGATTGATGGCCGTAGTGGTCTTGCCTACGCCGCCCTTCTGGTTCGCTATTGCTATTACTTTACCCATAATCGCTCGGTCGAATTACACCTAAGAAATGCAAATTTAGCAAATTTATTCCACTTCTCCGGCTAATTTGCTATTTTTGTGCCAAGTCCACAGCTACAATTCCTATGGCCGATACCAAGACCGAGTGGTTCATAATCGTCAACCCGCGCGCCGGCTCCGGCAAGACCATCTCCGGATGGACGGAGGCGGAGGGCCTGCTGCGCAGGCGCGGCGTCCCGTTCACCGTGGAATTCACTCATTACAAGTCCCATGCGAGGGAGCTTGCCTTCCAGGCCGCCCGCGACGGCTACCGTCTCCTGCTCGCCGCAGGCGGAGACGGCTCCGTCCATGAGATGTTCTCCGGCATCCTGGACTTTTGCATGGATACCGGCACTCCCGCCGGGGAGTTCCGCCTCGGCAACATCCCCATCGGCTCCGGCAACGACTGGCTCAAGTCCCTCGGCGTACCCCACGACATCGGGAAGGTCGTGGACCTGGTCGCCGACGGCTCTTTCCGTTACCAGGATGTCATCCAGGTGCGCAACTCCGAAGGGAATACCTGCTGCATGGCCAATGTAGGCGGCACCGGCTTCGATTCTCACGTCTGCGTACGCGTCAATGCCCGCAAGGAACGCGGCCACAGGAGCAGATGGATCTATGTGGGAGCCTTGGTGATGACCATCCTTAAGCTCAAACGCATCAAGGTGGAAGTGACAGGTGACGGACAGACTGTATTCAAGGGCGCGTGCTTCTCCATTGCGTTCGGCAACGGGCGTTATTCCGGCGGCGGCATGCTCCAGACTGCCGGCGCCGTAATGGACGACGGCCTTGTCGATGTGATGGTCGTGCCGGTAATGTCCATCATCCGGATAATGCGCGAAGTGCATTGTCTTATTGACGGAACTACCCCGCAGTCACACAGCCTGGTCTATCGCCAGTGCCGCAATATCACCGTGAAACCCCTTGATCCGCGTTATGCCGATATGTTTGAAGTGGACGGAGAGATCGAGGGCCGTCTCCCTATGGAGATAGCCGCAACGGGACAGCGCATCGGCGTCGTGGCGCCGAAGTCCTAGTCTTTCCTTTCTATCCAGTCAGGATATTTCAGATTGGGTATCATCCGCGAGATGGACGATGCCCTGGAGGATACGTAACTCGACGGCTTCGCGGGATTGCGGCCGAGCGGGTTCGGCAGGCAGGCGGCCAGGGTGGCCGCTTCGCGGCGCGTCAGCGCCGACGCGTCCTTGCCGAAGTACGTCTGCGCGGCCGCCTGCGCCCCGTACACTCCTTTCCCCATCTCCGCGACGTTAAGATAAACCTCCATGATCCTTTCCTTTCCCCAGATCCATTCGATGAGGACGGTGAACCATCCTTCCACGCCCTTGCGCCACATCGTGCGCTTGTGGAAGGTGAAGACGTTCTTGGCGGTCTGCTGGGAGATGGTGCTGGCGCCGCGGACCCGCTTTCCCTCCTTCTTTTCCTTCATCGCCTGCTTGATCGCCTTGTGGTCGAAACCTCCGTGTTCGCAGAAAAGGTTGTCCTCGCTGGTGATGACCGCTTTGATGAGCTCCGGGGAGATGTCTTCAAGGGAGCACCATTTCTTGACGGTATGGAACTCCGGATCCGACCGGTACTCGATGCTCCTGCTGACCATTATGGGCGTCACCCATACCGGCACCCACTTGTAGAGGAGCACCAGCAGGACGCTCAGCAGGACGAGAGCGAGCGGAAGCTTGATGAAGAGGAACTTGAAGAATCTTTTCATAAAAATGCGGCCGCAAAAATACGTATTTCCGGATAAAATGAAAATAAATTGTTAACTTGCATCAAATTGTACCTATTTATGAACTACAGACATCTTACCCCCGAAGAGACCGCCCAGCTCGAGCGTCAGCTCTGCCACTCGCAGGACTGGGACAAGGTCATGGTCTCCGAGGGTTTTTCCCCAGACTATGTCTTCTCCTCACGCTTTTCCGGCGACATCCGTCTCGGATCCTTCCGTAAGGAGTTCCTCCTCGCCGGCGGGATGAAGAAGCACGCGGGCCTGTACCACGTCACTCTGCACAATGTCGAAGTGGGCGACGACTGCTGCATCGAAAGCGTCAACAATTATATTGCCAATTACCGCATAGGCCACGATACTTTTATCGAAAACGTCGATACCGTCATCTGCGACGGCGACACTTCCTTCGGAAACGGTGTCGAGGTTTCGGTCCTGAACGAGACCGGAGGCCGCGAGGTCACCATCTACGACCGCCTCTCCGCGCAGCAGGCCTATGTCATGGCGCTCTACCGTCACAGGCCCGAGCTTATAGGCCGGATGCGCGGCCTCATCGGAGACTACATCGCATCCGTCAATTCTTCCGTCGGCACCATCGGCCCGGATTCCGTCATCGTCGACACCGGATACATCAAGAATGTAAAGATAGGGGAGCGCTGCAAGATCGAAGGCGCCTCCAGGCTCAAGAACGGCAGCATCAACAGCACCGTCAGCGCGCCCGTGCACATCGGCGTCGGAGTCATCGGCGACGACTTCATCATCTCCAGCGGAGCGTCCGTCGAGGACGGCGTGACCTTCTCGCGCTGCTTCATCGGCCAGGCATGCAAGCTCGGCCACAACTATTCCGCTTCCGACTCCCTCTTCTTCAGCAACTGCCAGGGCGAGAACGGCGAGGCCTGCGCCATCTTCGCGGGTCCCTTCACCGTCACCCACCACAAGTCCAGCCTGCTGATAGCCGGTATGTTCTCGTTCATGAACGCCGGTTCAGGCTCCAACCAGAGCAACCATATGTACAAGCTCGGCCCCATCCACCAGGGCATCATGGAGCGCGGAGCCAAGACCGCTTCCGACTCCTATCTCCTCTGGCCGGCCAAGGTCGGCGCTTTCTCATTGGTCATGGGCCGTCATGTAAGCCATCAGGATACGTCCGACCTTCCTTTCTCCTACCTCATCGAGGACGGAGGCGTTACTTTCGTGATGCCCGGAGCCAATCTCAAGAGCGTCGGCACCATCCGCGACGCCAAGAAATGGCCCACCCGCGACGCCCGCAAGGATCCTGACAAGCTCGACTGCATCAATTTCAATCTCCTAAGTCCTTATACCGTCCAGAAGATGCTCCGGGCAGTGGACATCCTCAAGGATCTCCGTCGCGTATCCGGCAGCTCCACCGAGACTTATTCGTACCAGAACGGCAAGATCCGCCGTTCTTCCCTGGAGAAAGGACTTGTGTACTATGGAATGGCCATCGACAAGTTCCTTGGCAATTCCTTGATCTCCAGGATCCAGCAGTCGGGGGAGATCAACGGCATCGAAGGGCTTAGAGTCGCCCTGCGCAAAGACTCTGACAAGGGCTCCGGGGACTGGGTGGACCTGTCCGGACTCATCGCTCCGCGCAGCGAGGTCTTCTCGCTCCTCGACGACGTCGAGTCCGGCGCAGTCGACAGCGTGAAGGAGATCGACGCCCGTTTCCACGACATGCATTCCCATTATTACTCTTATGAGTGGGACTGGGCCCACGATGTCATCGAGTCTTGGTACGGCATCGACCTGGAGTCCGCTTCCGTGGAGACTCTCATACATATCGTCCACAGGTGGAGGGATGCCGTGGTCAAGCTCGACAACCTCATCTACGAAGACGCGCGCAAGGAGTTCTCGCTCAGCGCCATGACCAGTTTCGG
>CAMJHW010000143.1 GCA_946405645.1 uncultured Bacteroidales bacterium | reverse complement strand
TACAATACCTTCCCTTCGGGGGGAGTGTACTGCGAGCCCGTATTCGTGACGCGCATCGAGGACAACCTCGGCAACGTCATCACCGAGTTTGCCGGAGGCAAGCGCGACGCCCTCAATGAGAACGTCGCATATACGATGGTGCAGATGATGCAGAATGTCGTGAACGGCGGTACCGGCGGACGCCTGCGCTCCGTTTACGGACTGCGCGGCCAGATTGCCGGCAAGACCGGTACGACCAACGACAATTCCGACGGATGGTTCATCGGATATACGCCGTCCATCACCGCGGGTGTCTGGGTCGGATGCGAGGACCGTCAGGTGCACTTCCAGTCCACCTCGCTTGGCCAGGGCTCCAATGCCGCTTTGCCCATCTGGGGCATCTGGATGAAGAAAGTCCTCAAGGACGGTACGCTCGGCATCAACGAAGCCGACGCTTTCATCGAGCCTGCCGGCATGGCGCTGCTGCCGGAGATCATCGGTTCCGTGGAGGAGTCCAAGAGCAGCAGCGACAGGAAAGAAGAAGAGTATTATTTCGATTGACATATGTCCAAGTACAGTTCCATAGCAGTCTTCTACGGCAGCGATTCTTCCGAATGGGAGGTCTCCTGCCGGAGCGGGGAATATACTGCGTCCCGCATAGACGAGCACGTATATGACGTATATGAGATACTTGCAAGGTTCGGCAAATGGCAGCTGGTAGCCTACAGGAAGAAGAACGCCATGCGCGTGCTTTTCCCGGAGGGCGCCCGCCCGGAGGTGGACAAGAACGACTTCTCCGTCAATGTGCTTGGCGAGAAAGTCAGGTTCGACTACGTATATATCATGCAGCACGGACGTCCGGGAGAGAACGGACTTCTCCAGGGGTATTTCGAGATGATGGGCATCCCGTTCAGCAGCTGCAGCGCCTTCGTCAGCGCGGTGGCGTTCGACAAGTATGCCTGCAAGAATTACCTCAGGGATGTCGACTTCGTCAAATGCGCGCCCGACGCATATGTGCGCAAGGGCGCGGATCTCGAGGCCTTCGCCGAGGCTGCCGTGCGCAAGCTCAAATTCCCCGTGTTCGTCAAGCCGACCGAGGGAGGTTCGAGCTTCGGAATCACCAGGGTGCTGAGGCCGGAGGACCTGGTCCCCGCCATCCAGTTCGCATTCTCCGAGGGACCGTCGGTGCTCGTGGAGCAAGGGGTGTCAGGACGTGAACTCACTTGCGCCGCATATTTCGACGGGACCGAGGTCAAGGCGCTGCCTTTGATCGAGATCGTCTCCGAGAACGACTATTTCGATTACGACGCCAAGTACAACGGCTTCAGCCAGGAGTTATGCCCGGCTCCGGTATCCGACGACGTGCGAGAGCTGGTCCAGGACACCACTTGCAAGATCTACAGGCGCATGGGATGCTCGGGCGTCGTGCGCGTTGATTTCATCCTCGCCGAGGACGGACTTTATTTCCTTGAGATCAATACCATACCCGGCATGACCAGCGCTTCGCTGGTCCCGCGTATGATACGCACCGCCGGGATGGACATGACTTCATTCCTTTCTACCATCATCGAGAATTCCTAGCAGATGCTTCTCGCCGATTTCATCCGTCAGGGGACAAAGTCCCTGGAGTCGTTGTACCCTTCCCGGGAGGCTCACAACATCGTACTGATGCTCTGCGAGTCTTTGCTCGGGGTCAAGGGATACACGCATATAGTCGAGCCGGAGACGGTCGTGGACCCGTCCCGGGAGGCGGGGCTGCTCGCCGCGCTGGATCGTCTGTCAAGCGGCGAGCCCGTCCAGTACGTTCTGGGCTATGCCGAGTTCTGCGGGTTCCGTTTCAAAGTGACGCCGGACGTACTGATACCGCGTCCGGAGACGGAACAGCTTGTGGCGGAGGCGGTCAAGGAGGCGGCGCGCCTGAGGCGGCAGCGCAGCCCTTACGGGCGCCACGCTGCGCCTGTGCGCGTCCTCGACCTTTGCACCGGCTCGGGCTGCATAGCCTGGTCGGTGGCGCTCTCCGTCCCCGGGACGGAGGTCGTTGCCGTCGATATTTCCGAGTCCGCGCTGGCTGTCGCCCGCTCGCAGGATTTCGCACGGGAGTGCAAGGAGAACAAGGCTTCGACTCCGCTCTTCGTCTGCGCCGACGTACTTGACACTGAGCAGGAGTTCGACCATGGGATGTTCGATCTTGTTCTGTGCAATCCCCCTTATATTCGGGAGTCCGAAAAAGAGCGAATGCACCGTAACGTACTGGAACACGAACCCTATACGGCCTTGTTCGTAGCGGACTCCGATCCGCTGGTGTTCTACCGCGCAGTAGCCGCCTGGTCTAGGCGTTTCCTTACGGAAAGCGGGAAGGGTATGGTCGAGATCAATGAGACTCTGGGAAAGGAGACCGGATCTGTTTTTTTGTCCTCCGGATTCCGCCAGGCGACCGTAGTTAATGACATTTTTGACAGGAATCGCTTCATAATCTATTCAAAAAACGGAGATTGACGGCCTTGAGAGGCCGTTTTTCTTTTTTATCCGTTTCCATTTTGTGTAAACGGATAAATAGTGTTCCCTTTGCACAAAGTGTCTAATGGAATGAATGGACTATGAGAAACCTTATCTTTATCGGCACGGCGGTCAAGGCGCTGCTGTGCCTTTCGCTGCTTGCTGCAGTCCTGTCTTGCGAAAAGTTCCCGGTGGTGGAGGAGGAAGAACCGTCCTCGATTTCTTTGGAGGAACTTGCGTATATCTTCTCCCGTCTGCCCCTGGAGCAGGAGCATCTTGACGAGGTCCATGCCGCGGTATCATCGTCTTTGGAGCATGGCTACGACGAGGAGTATATGATGGCCGACCTTTTCAATTCTCCCGGAGCGGGGGTGGGGTCGGCCGCGACCAAGGCCCCGGTGGGGCGCTGGTCGCGGCCCCTGCGGACGCTGCTCGAGGACTACCTCGAGCACTCGTTCGCCACCCGCTCCGCCGAAGTCCTCCCGCCCCCTGGCAGCGCCGAGGAATTCATTTCCCTCCTGACGGCATCCGATGCGCAGATATACTGGCCGTATTCGGAAGATTGGGACGGGCGCAGCCTGCCGGTCATCACTTTCGACCCCGGCGGGGAGATGACGGCCAACATCGGATACGAGATGCATCCGGACGGTTCGGTAAGGGAGATAGTCGTCTCCGAGCGTACCGCCATGGAGCGGCCGGTATGGGTGATGAACCGCAATGACGACAGCGGCTACCAGACGATAGAAATGCTACGGCGCCAGGACCCCGAGTGGGGTATGGGAGGTTCAATAGTAGTGCGGAAGGACACCAAGTCCGGGAGTGATACCAAAACGCTTATCCTCAAAAGCTTCGAGGCTTCCAGGAACTATGATTCCTGGTTTGCCGGAGGAAGTGAATTCTGGGTGAAGGCCGGCAGCCTGGAGGATTTCTATGCCAGCACGGAGGCCGAGATGAGGCTCTATTCTCCGTCCATAACCGACTTCCTGGTGGTAGTGAAGCGCAGCCAGATCGGGCAGAGGATCCCGTTCGACGCCATACTGGTGTCCGACTGGACGGAGCAGCTGACGTCGCTGGCTTTCATGATTACCGAGGATGACGGAGGGACTATGACCTCCTGGAAGTGCAATGCCAAGGTGATGATCAAGTCCAAGAGTTACGGATTCGATATCGAGATCCCTTTCAACTCCCGGGACGACATTGTCTGGCGCGGCCAGCTGTCAAGGAGCTATTTCGAAAAGAACAATAATGTGGAGGGCCACTTCGGTGACGTCTATTTGACCTTCGGAATAATCTGACATTATTCGGAAATACCGTCCGAATTCCCTATCTTTGCTTTGTTATGTTCGCAAAAGAGGTATATGTCAGGAGGCGTCAGACGCTCATCGACAGCATGAAGGCGCAGGGGGCGGACGGCATCGCCGTATTCATCGGCAATGTCGAGTCCCCCGCCCAGTATAGGGACAATTGTTACAAGTTCCGCCAGGACAGCTGCTGGTTGTACTATTTCGGCATCGACGAACCGCGCTATGCGGCGGTCATCGACCTGGACGGCGGCGAGGAGACCATCTTCGCGGATGATGTCGACATCGACGACATCATCTGGATGGGTCCGATGCCGTCCGTGGCTTCGGTCGCTGCCGGCGTAGGCGTGGC
>CAMJHW010000142.1 GCA_946405645.1 uncultured Bacteroidales bacterium | reverse complement strand
GTCCATCCTCGTCCTTCTTTGCGAGGATGTCGCGGGTGATCTCGATGAGATAGGAGTCAAGGTCGCCCTTGTTCCACTCGGCGAAGGTCTCGTGCATCTCCTCGTTGCTCATTCCGAGGATGTCCTTCATGATCTGGTAGCATTCGCAGATGAGCTGGATGTCGCCGTACTCGATGCCGTTGTGGACCATCTTTACGAAATGTCCGGCTCCGCCTTCTCCGACCCAGTCGCAGCACGGTGAGCCGTCGGCCACCTTGGCGCAGATGCCCTGGAAGATGGGCTTGACATACGGCCATGCGGCAGGAGAGCCGCCGGGCATCATCGAAGGGCCCTTCAGGGCGCCTTCCTCACCGCCGGAGACACCGGTGCCGATATACAGGAGGCCTTTGCTCTCCACATACTCGGTACGGCGTGCGGTATCAGGGAAATGAGTGTTGCCGCCATCGATGATGATGTCACCGGGCGAAAGCACCGGGATGAGCTTGTCGATGAAGGCATCGACGGCCGCACCGGCCTTGACCATCAGGAAAACCTTGCGCGGAGCCTTGAGGGAGGCAACGAAGTCCTCGAGCGAATGCGCTCCGTAGATGTTCAGGCCCTTTCCCCTGCCTTCCATGAACTTGTCGACCTTTTCGACGGTGCGGTTGAACACGCTGACACGGAAGCCCTTGCTCTCCATGTTCAGTACGAGGTTCTCGCCCATCACGGCGAGACCGATCAGTCCGATATCGGATAATTCTTTCATATTATTTGACAATTACTTTGAATCCTATTCTTTCAAGTCTGGACGCGAGGTCCGGGGAGCCGCCGCGCAGAGTAAGCGTGAAGGCGGAAGGCTCGCGGCGCACCCAATAGTCGCCGCGCAGCCGCTCGAAGTCGGAGGGCGCGGCGCGGAGGGCGTCGCTGTCGCGACGCACGTCGTATGTGTGCAGGACAGCCTCTGAGAGGACTTCCTGCACTGTCTTGCCTTCGGCGTCGACGCAGAACTCCAGCGCCTGCTCGGGAGCGGGAATGCCAGAGGCGCTCCAGTCCGTCAGGGGAAGGCCGAGCTTCGAAGCCAGATAACGCACGCTCATTGTGGTGCCGTTGGCCTTGCCGTCGGCGCTGTAACCGGCGATATGCGGAGTGGTGATGTCCAGCAGGTCGATGAGCTCCCTGTCGAGGTCGGGCTCACCCTCCCACACATCCAAGACTCCGCCTTTCAGCGCATGACGCTTGAGGGCGTCCTTCAGCGCGGCGTTGTCCACGACGGGGCCGCGGGAAGAGTTGATGAGTATCTGGGAGGCGCGCATTTGCGCAAGACGCGCCGCGTCGAAAAGATGCCAGGTGGCATCCTCTCCGGCGCGTGTCAGAGGCACGTGCAGGGTGACGATGTCGCTCTCCGCAAGGAGAGTGTCGAGGTCGGTGAAGGCGCCCTGCCCTTCGGCGCGGGCGCGGGGCGGGTCGTTGAGAAGGACCCGCATCCCGAAGGCGCGGCCGACTTCTGCGACCTTGGAGCCGACATTGCCGACGCCAACGACGCCAAGCGTAAGAGTATCGAGCCTCAAGCCATGGCGCTGGGCAAGCACTGCCAGTACGGACGAGATATACTGCTTGACGGACCAGGAATTGCATCCCGGAGCATTGCTCCAGGCTATGCCGTTGGCCTCGCACCAGGCAGTGTCGATATGGTCGAAACCGATGGTGGCGGTGGCGATGGCTTTTACGGAAGATCCCTCCAGTAGGGAAGCGTCGCAGCGGGTGCGGGTACGGGTGATGATGCCGTCCGCATCCTTCACCACTTCCGCGTCAGTCTCCGCACCGGGGAGATATACCACGTCAGCGTAGGGCTCCAGAGCTCCGCGCAGGAAGGGTATCTTATTGTCACAGACTATCTTCATCTGTCAGTCCTTGAACCTGTCCGGATGGGCCCAGAGGCCCAGCGCCGGATTGGAAATATAATACACTTCTTCACCGCCGACGGTATTCCATCCGTCCTTGAGCGAAGATACATTGTACTTCTCCATCATTTCTTCGATGGGAGCATAATCGAATCCTACACCCTCTATTTCCTCGCGAGTCATGTCAGGACCGGGGCAGTAAGTGATGCGGAAGCGGCCTTCGGAAGAGCCGTGGATGAGGTGTGCGGAAGCGCTGAGATTGTCCTGAAGCTCGCGGTTGGCGCGGGTAGCCTCCAAAGTATGGGGAGTGCCCTTGTAGCCATACTTGCGGATGAGCCCGTCGATGGTCCTATCCTCGCCGAACTCCTTGAGCGCGGGAGCGAGGACGATGAGGTCCGCGCCGTCCGCCAGCGCCATACGGGTACGGTAGATGGCTTTGTTGCCCAGCCAGGTACTCTTGAACTCCTCCGGGTCCAACCAGACGATGCATTTCCGCAGAGGCTTCTCCACCATTATGAAGTTGGTCTCGAGAGAGAGTTCCGCAGCACGGCGGAAGCACTCGAAATCGTCGCCGATGAAAAGTCCTTTCAGAATCATCCTTCCGGTGTCCTGGTCCTTCGCGAGAACGGTCTGGACATAGACGATGGGCAACTGAGGGATGAAATGCACGCGGGCATACTCCATCACGTCGCGTACGGGACTGTGCGCCCTGCCCATTATGCGTTCCATCCCGTAGGTGGCTCCAAGATAATGACTCCTGTTGATTCCGGCGCTGCCGCCGACACCCACGAAGATGTTCTTAGTGTAATTGGCCATACCGATGACCTCGTGAGGGACGACCTGACCGATGGACAGGATGAGGTCGAACGAGGGGTCGAGAAGGAGTTTGTTGACCTGTGCCGGCCAGGAGAAGTCCACGCGTCCTTCGGACAACTCGTGGACATACGACGCCGGCACCTCCCCCACCGTCACGACGTCGTTGCGCCAGTCGTGGACGCGGAACTTGCCGCGCGGAACGCTGCCGAACATCGTGGACAGTTGGGTGTCCGTCATCGGAGAATGCGTACCCAGCGCGGGCATCACGTCGGTAAGGACTTCCCCGTAATAGTCGTTGGCCATCTCCGTGAGCGGTCCCGCGTAGGAATTGAAACGGGTGAAATCCGGCGGGATGGCCAGGACGCGTCTCTTCGGGCCAAGGGCACGGAACACGCCGAAGAGGGCTTCCCTGGCCTCCTCCGGCGTAATGTTGTCCTGCTTGGAACCGCGGGCGTAGTACAGCATAGACTACCTCTTTACGCGGGCATTGCCCTTCCAGGCGCTCCAGACCTGGTCCTCGTCGGCAGGCTGGACATAATCGGTCATGAAAGTGGTCGCAAGCGCTCCGGTGGCCCAGCCGAACTGAATCCACTTCTCGCTCTCCCATCCGCGGAGGATGCCGTAGAGCAGTCCTCCCACGAAACCGTCGCCTCCTCCGATGCGGTCCAGCACGTGGATCTCACGAGGCTCTACTACCTGCCAGTCCTCGCCGGCGAGCATGATGGCTCCCCAGTTGTGGCTGTTGACGTTGTTGACCTGGCGCAGGGTGGTGGCGAAAACCTGGGCGCCGGGATACTCGGCACGGACGCGGCGGATCATCTCCTTGAAGCCGTCGATCTTGGCGGCGATGTCCTTGCCGCCTGCCTCGGGACCTTCGATGCCAAGGCAGAGCTGGAAGTCCTCCTCGTTGCCGATGAGGATGTCGGCGATGGAACATATCTCGGAGAAAATGTCGTGGAGCTCCTGCTCGCGGCCCACCCAGAAGGATGCGCGGTAATTGAGGTCGAAGCTGATGCGGGTGCCGTATTTCTTCGCGGCCCTGGCGATCTCAAGACAGAAACGGCTGGTCTCGGGGCTGAGAGCGGCGATGAGACCGGAGAGGTGCACTATCTGCACTCCTTCCTGTCCGAAAATGCGGTCGAGGTCGAAGTCCTTGACGTCAAGGGTGCGGCCGACTTCGCCGGCGCGGTCGTTCCATACGCGCGGTCCGCGCACGCCGTAACCGCTGTCGGCGATATTGATCTGATGGCGGTAGCCCCAGGGGCCGCCCTGCGGCACTTCGGGACCTTCGAAGTCCATTCCGCGGGAACGGAGGTTGGCCTTGATGAACGCCGCAAACGGGCTGTCCTTGACGAAGGTGGTAAGCACCTTGACGGGAAGACCGAGATAGGACGAGATGCTGGCGACATTGGTCTCCGCGCTGGTGGCGTAGAGATGGAAGA
>CAMJHW010000141.1 GCA_946405645.1 uncultured Bacteroidales bacterium | reverse complement strand
TGCTATAGACGGTCCAGGAATTGGACCGTCTACAGCACTCTGCAATCGCATTCCCGGTGGTAGGCTCAGACTACATCTATTACACCTACCGCTCAGAAGACTATTTGCGTGAAAAACCCGGTAGGTAAAAACGGGGAGGAGAGATCACGGATGGGTAAATAGCTTACGCCCTTCAAAAAGGGATTAATCACGAAGTATTAAACTGTCAATCATGTTGACCAAGAGTTAACTGGGTATTAGTCTTTCCTGCAGCATAAAGGCCTACCCATCAACACATTAAGCAGTTTACCTCATTGTTTTTGGTATGGGGACAATTATCTAATCCGCTAGTAATGAGAGTATTACGCTTCAACAGTAACAGCGGTATGGTAAATGGGGCGACTCTGAGGAAAATATGCTTCACGGGAGAAGTTGGGCGATGATGTCGTCCGAAACGAAGAAATGGTCCTCGGGGATCCGGACAAAGAGGGTGTCCTCCGTGGGATACGTGGCGGAGGCAGAAGGAGAAGTGGGAGCAACTGAGGAGGCGGGAGATGGGATCAACTGGAGGGCACCTTCGGAGATGAGGGTGTCGATGGGCGCGGAGGGCGACAGGGAACGGAGGGTGGCGAGGGGAAGGCCGGAGGCGGTGCGGAGGCCGAGCATGATGGTCTCTTCGGCGGCTTCGGCCGCCGAGAGTACCTCCTGCTCGGCCCGCCAGCGGACCAGCCGGCCTCCGGCCTCCCTACGTGGCAGATCCTGACTGTTCCACGAGCGGAATCCGGAGATGACGGCAGGTGCGTCTGAGGAGAAGCTGTGGGCGCCGGGGCCGAGGCCGACGTAGGGGACACGGCGCCAGTAGGCGCTGTTGTGGACCGCTTCGCTGCCCGGGCGCGCCCAGTTTGATATCTCATAATGGACGTAACCCGCATCGGCAAGCATACGGCAGAGAGTGTCGTACTGGGAGCGGCATTGCTCGTCGGACGCCTCAGCATAGCGGCCGTCCGACACCATCCGCTCCAGGGCGCTGTCCTCTTCGATGGACAGCTGGTAGGCGGAGATGTGCTCCGGCCTAAGCGCCAATGCCTCTCTTACGGTACAGGACCAAGCCTCCTCCGACAGCTGCGACAAGCCGAAAATAAGGTCGATGCTGATGTTGTCGAAGTCGCAGGCCCTCAGGAGGCGGAACGCCTCGCGGGCCCCGGCGGCATCGTGCCTCCGGTTCATCCACCGCAGGATGCCGTCGTCAAACGACTGGACTCCCATGCTTACGCGGTTCACACCCAAAGCGCGTAGTCCGTCTACGTACTCCGGTCCGCCGGCGACGACGTCATCGGGATTCACCTCGACGGTGAATTCCTCGTATGTCGCCGGCCCGAGCGCCTTGACAATCCTTTCCAGGACAGGCAGCGGCAGCACCGACGGCGTCCCCCCGCCGATGTATAGGGTGTCAGGCGCAGCGGGAACATCGGGAGCATTTTCTGGGCACCCAGCCCCGAAGGTGCGGGCGGCGGAGATCTCCTCCTGCCGGGAGTCGATCTCCTCGCAGAGCGCCTCGGCATAGTCCCCGAATAAACGGTTCTGCACCTGTTGCGTTTCCTTCCGGGAGCAAAGCTCGGAATAGAAACCGCAATAGGTGCAGAAACTACGGCAGAACGGAACGTGGACGTAGATCATAGGCCACGGCCTTCCGCCAGGATATTACCTGAGCATGGTCTCGGCGCTGCCGAGATAACCCTGCGAAGTATAAGCCTCGACGGTATAAACACCCTTGACACAGCGGTCGGTAAGGTCATTGAGGTAGATGCTGAGCTCGACCTCCTTGCCCTCATAGTCGACCTCGCGCGAAGCCGAAGCCGTGCGGGCTTCGCCGGCGCTCTCGAAACCGGTGCTGTTGGCATTGGTGAGGATGGTCCCGTCGGGACCCTTGACCACGATATAGACGCGCACAGGACCCTTCGGAGCTAGATCGTTCTCCACGAGGCTCAATGTCGTAAGCATGCGCACGACGCGGCTGCTGCGGTCAGTGACCTTGTCCTGGGCGCTGTAAGGCTCAAGGATGATGCCGCGGGCCTTGATCACGGAACCGGCGGCCACCTGGCCGGACAGCTCGTTGACCTGCTTGTTCAGCGCCTCGTTCTGACGCCTGCTGGACGCGGCGTCCTTGCGGGCGGCGTCGGCATCTGCCTGAAGCTGCTGGTTCAGCGTATTGAGGGAATCGATCTGCACGATATAGTTGCGCATGATGCTGCGCAGCGTTCCGAGCTCCTTCTCATACTGGCGCATCTTGGCGCGGTTGGTAGCGTCGGTCTGCTTGATCCTCTCGACGAGCTGCGAGACCTCCTCACGGGAGGAATCGAGCTGCGAGTTGATGGCATCGTAGTCCGATGAAAGGTTGTCATAATCCTGCTGGAGGGCGACGATCTGCTCGGTAAGCTCCTCCTTCTCGATATTGAGGTCCTTTACAAGCGAACTCTTCTGGAACCATACATATGCCAGGGCTCCGGCAAGCAGTACCGCGACTGCGGCCAGCGCGTACATCACGCCCTTAAGGCCGCCGTTCTTCTTTTCGCGCTCTTCGCGCTCCAGACGCTCAAGTGGATCTTCTTTCATAAACGATTCATTTTAATTTGTAATTCCATCCGCGAAAGTAACAAATTTCGTGCAGATAGCGAAATTTATTATATTTGTGTACACAAAAATCCTCGCTATGAAATACATCGTCAGAGCCGTAAAATACTTCATCTACATCTGCGTCGTCGTCACTATCATCCTTGTGATCATGGCGCTGCTGCATTTCATTTCCTCCGACATCAACGTCATGTTCAAGGAAGGATGGAAGTCTGTCGGCAAGATCGCCCTGGTCTTCGCCGCCATATCCGCCATCTATCCTATGTTCGGCTACCGCAAGCTCATGGCCGGCGTTCTCGGCGAACTCGACGGCCTGCGCGACGACCTCGTCAAATGCATGGAGGACCGCGGCTACGACCTCGAGTCCGAAGACGGCGACACTTTGACTTTCCGCTCCCGCTCCGCCCTGAACCGCTTCTTCCGCGTCTGGGAGGACCGCATCACCGTCACCAAGACTCTCGGCGGCTTCGACGTCGAAGGCCTTTCGCGCGACGTCGCCCGCATCGTCCCCGCCCTCGAGTACAGGTTCCGCAATCCCGACTCCGAATAAAACCCGCATAAAACAGATAACCATGCTCAAGAAAATCCTCCTGCCGCTCGCAGCGGCCCTTTCGCTCGGATGCATCGCTGCATCCGCGCAGACCATCAAGACACTGGAAGACTCCAAGTACAGCATCTCCGCCGGCGACCTCACCATGACCGTCGATGCCGGCAAGGGAGCCAAGATCCTCTCCTTCCAGTACAAGGACAAGGAAGTCCTCTCGCAGCTCCAGCGTCCGAACGCATTCGGAAGCACCTTCTGGACCAGTCCCCAGAGCGAATGGAACTGGCCTCCGGTACCGGAGTACGATACCCGTCCTTATACCGCTGAGCAGAAGAACGGCGCCCTCGTCCTGACCGGTGAAGAGTCCGCCCGCTACCACTACCGCATCCGCAAGGAGTTCCGCCCCGCCGGAAACTGCATCGAGGTCACATATTCCATCATCAATGAAGCTTCGGTCGAGCGCAAGATCGCCCCTTGGGAGATTTCCCGCGTCCCCAGCGAGGGCGTGATCTTCTTCGACGCCACTCCCGAGACCATCACTCCCATCGGCCTTCTGCCAATAACATTCGAGAATGAAGGCAGCTGGTACCAGGTGGATGAGGCCCGCGCCAACCGCAAGATCAACGCCGACGGCGCCGGATGGTATGCCTACGCCCACGACGGCCTCCTGCTTGTCAAGCGTTTCGAGGACATCGACGGCACCCAGCCCGCCCCCAGGGAGGCCGAAATCCAGGTCTATGTCAATGCCGGCAAGACCTTCATCGAGCTTGAGGCGCAAGGCCCCTACACCAGCCTGAAGCCAGGTGAGGCCCTCAACTGGACGGTCTGCTGGTACCTGCTCCCGCAGGAATGCGGCGAGACCCCTTCGCAGGGCCTTATGGACCTCGTCAAGTCCGTAGTGAAATAAGCTGCCCCTCAGAAACAAAAAAGCCAGCCCGATCGGGCTGGCTTTTATCATTCACATAAGAAAGGTTAGACTCTCTGGCCGTAGGCGCGGTCGGTGGTGTTGACCGTGATGACGTCTCCG
>CAMJHW010000140.1 GCA_946405645.1 uncultured Bacteroidales bacterium | reverse complement strand
ACGACCTGCGCGTTACGAATGCGCTGCTCTACCGACTGAGCTAAAGTGGCTTGGGCTGCAAATATAAGCAATTTTTCTTATTTTTGTAAAAAATGTGTACAATATGAAGTCGGAGATAATGGTCATCGGAGGCGGCGCATCTGGGCTTATGGCGGCGTACGGCGCGGCGCAGTATCTGGTGGAGAAAGGTTCCTCGGCGCAGGTGACCGTGCTGGAGAAGATGCCACGCCCGGGCCGCAAGATCATGATCACCGGCAAGGGTCGCTGCAACTTCACGAACGTGAAGGAGTGGAACGAGTTTTCCCAGCATATCCGCTCGAAATCCAACTTCGTGAAACCTTCTTTCTACAACCTTGACAGCCAGTCCGTTCTGGACTTCTTCGAGTCCAACGGGATGCGTACGGTGGTCGAGAGGGGGGACCGTGCTTTCCCGGCTTCGTACCATGCTTCGGATGTGGTCGATACGCTGCTGCGCGCCTGCACCGGATACGGGGTGAAGGTCGTGACCGAATGCCCCGTGACCGGCATCGTCCGAATGCCTGACGGTTTCAAGGTCAACACCGCCGACGGCCTTGAGCACCGTTGCAAGCGGCTGATTATAGCCACGGGCGGCCTGTCTTATCCCGGGACGGGATCGACAGGGGACGCCCTGGCCTGGGCTGAAAGCCTCGGCCATACCGTCAAGCCATGCTTCCCCTCACTCACCGCCCTGGTCCCGAAAGGTTACAAGACTGGAGAAATCATTTCCCGTGGGAAAGGTCATATCGACCGGTCCACTCCGCTTTCCGAGTTCGGTAACTCGTTGGCAGGCTTACAGTTGAAGAATATCTCCCTCTCTGCCGTCATCGACGGTTCGCAGACGGAGAGCGAGTTCGGGGACATAGACTTCACCGACGGCGGCATTGAAGGTCCCGTCGGGTTCCAGCTCAGCCGACGCTGCGTCAAGGCTATCATCAACGGCTCAAAGGTGACTCTCCGGCTTGACCTTAAACCGGGCGTGGAAGCGGACGAGTTGTCCGCGAGGGTAAAGTCGCTGTGGAACGAAGTCTCACGCGACCCGCGCAGCCGGGGCAAAGGAGACAGGGAGAGATGTCGCATCTTGCTGGGCAAGCTAATGCCCTGGGACCTGATCCCGGCATTCCTTGCCTCGCACCCAGGCATCCTGACTGTCAAGCGCAAGGCGGGCACCCGGGACGGCAGCGGTCGTTACAATGTCGGCGCCCAGCAGGCCTTCGTCAACCTTTCGGTCATTTCCAGAGCATTGAAAGAATGGGATTTCCCTATAGATGGTTTCGTGGGTTATGAACGCTGTGTAGTCACCGCCGGAGGCGTAGATACGGATGAACTCTTGCCCAAGACCATGGAGTCCCGTCTGGTCCCCGGCCTCTATTTCTGCGGCGAAGTCATGGACATGGATTCCGATACGGGAGGATACAATCTCCAGACTGCCTTCAGCACCGGCTTTCTCGCCGGTCAGTCGGCAGCCAAGGCGCTTCTTGCACAATAGTCCAAAGGTGATATTCGCGCTATATTTGACGTTATCCGAAAAAACACTATATTTGCATCGGGAAAGTCGTACACGACCAGCTCCCTCTGAACTCCCCCAGGGTAGGAATGCAGCAAGGGTAGGAGGTCGTAGCGGTGCGATGTACTAAGCTTTCCCTTTTTTCGTATATCCAACTGACAACCAATATGAGAGCCCGCGCATTCCTCTTCGCAGCCGCGTTCGCTGCGCTTTCCGTTACAGTATCATGCAAACAGTCCGTCGGTGACACCGAAAATGCGCTCAAGCCGCGTCTCGTCGTGCTCACCGACATCGGTCCCGCCGACGTGGAGCCCGACGACAACGAGTCTGCGGTACGCCTGATGTCCTATGCGGACCGCTTCGAGATCGAGGCCATCTGCACCTCCATCGGCTGGAACTGCGACCCTTATCCGCCGGAATGGGCCGAGTACCTCTATCGAGTGATCGATGCATACTCCGTGGACGTTAACAATTTGATGAAACGCTCTGGACAGGAAGGGTTCATGAGTCTGGAAGAGGAGAACGGCAGCCAGCGGCTCGGCTACTGGCCGAGCGCCGAGTATATCCGCAGCCGTTCGGTAATGGGCAGTCCCAAAGCCGGCATCGGAGTGATTGGCGAGGATAACGATACTCCCGGCAGCGAGCTCCTGATCAAGCTGGCCGACGAGGATGACCCGCGTCCCATCTGGGTGTGCTCCTGGGGCGGTGCCAACACTCTCTCCCAGGCTATCTGGCGCGTGCAGCAAACGCGCTCGCCCGAGGAGTTCAAGGCTTTCCTCCGGAAGTTCCGCCTGTATACCATCACCGACCAGGATATGGTCTATGCCATGAGGATGAACCGCGCATACAGTTCGCATCAGTGGCTCCGTCGCGAATTCTCCGAGGACCTCATGCTCGTATGGGACGAGAGCGCCTGGCTGAACCAGAATGCGCTCGGTGTCAGGAACTGGGACAAGTACGCCGAGCTCATCCAGAACCACGGCGAGATGGGGAAGGTCTATCCCCATTACCTCTGGGGTGTAGAAGGGGATACGCCGAGTTTCCTGAACGTCATGCCCAACGGCCTTAACGATCCGGAGCATCCGGAGCAGGTCGGCTGGGGCGGCTGCCATCAGTTCGGCATCTCTCCCGACAGGGAGACCTATGCCTGGACCAACTGGCAGAAGCCTCTCAAGGACATCTCCAACGAGTACGAGCACAAGTTCTATCCCGATGAGTTCAACGACTTCGCCGCCCGCATGCAGTGGGCGGAGGAAGGGAAGGGCAATGTCAACCCGGTGATAGCCATCAAGGGAAAGACCCTGAAGATGAACCCTGAGGCCGGGCTGAAGCCGGCCGAAATCCGTGTCCGTGCAGGATTGAAATTGAGTCTCGATGCCTCCGGCTCATACGATCCCGACGGTGACGGCCTGCGTTTCGAGTGGTGGTTCCAGCGGTTCCCGGACGATGGAGCCTTGCCGGAAATCGGCGGCTCCGACTCGCCGAAGGCCGTCGTCGAGATTCCCGGCGATGCCGCCGGGCGTACGCTCCACCTCGTCTGCGAGGTGCACGACGACGGACCCTTAGCCCTCGTCTCCTACCGCCGCATCATCATAACCGTCGAATGAATCCCGTCTCGGCAAGGCTGCTGAACCAGCAGCTCATTTGTCCGCAGTTCACTTCACCGCATGATGTGGTGGAGTGGATGGGCGCCATGCAGGCGCAGGATTACAGGATGATGCGCTGGGCGGTGGCCATGAGGACTATGAGACCTTCTGCGAAAGCATTTGAGAAAGATTTCAACGAAGGCAGGATAGTCCGCACTCATCTGTTCCGTACCACCTGGCAACTCGTCGTCGGTGAGGATCTCCATTGGATGCTTGAACTGTGCCGAATACCGGCTATGCGCGGGCTCCGCAGCTGGATGAACACCAACGGAGTGTTCATCCCCGAGGCGGAGCAGGCCACTGTACAGCAAGTGTTTCATGATGTTCTCTCCGGCAGCCGTTCGGCACTTAAGAGCGACTTCGCCGCTGCATTGGAAGGCCGGGGTATGGCGATGCCGGACCAGAGGCTCTCGTATCATATACGCCTTGCAGAGTATGCCGGTTTGCTTTGCAGCGGAGACCTGACACCTTTGAAGAAAAGCTATGCTCTGGTGGAAGAGAAGCTCCCGGCAGCGGGAGCAGTGACCCGGGAAGAATCCCTGGCCTTGCTGGCCAGGAAATACTTCCGGAGCCACGGCCCCGCCACCATCGAGGATTTCGCATGGTGGAGCGGAATAGGGCTCAATGACTGCCGCCTGGGAGTATCCTTGCTTGGAGACGAACTGATCCGGGAGCGTTGGAAGGGATTGGTTTTCTACCTTCATCGTGATGGACGTACCAGAGGGTTCCGGCGCGGCTGCCTGCATCTGCTTTCGCCTTACGACGAGTACTTGATAGGATACAAGAGCCGTAACGTCTCCCTTCATCCTGACCACAGCCATCGCGCCCATAACAACAGCGGTATCTTCTGGCCGGTCGTCCTTCTGGACGGGGAAGTGGCGGGTAACTGGAGTGCGGCTTCCGGCAAGATATCAGTGAATCTTTTCCGCCCGGATGCCGTCCTGGACGAAGACGCCCTTCAGAGACAGATCGTGCGGTTCAAACGCGCTGACGACAGGTAGGATTACAACAGATTTCCGCGAAGGATGAC
>CAMJHW010000139.1 GCA_946405645.1 uncultured Bacteroidales bacterium | reverse complement strand
GAGGAAAAGGGCGAGGAAGTAGAACGAGAAGCGGGTATAGAGCTTGCGGGGAATCTTCCTTATGCCCCAGACATTGTTGAACACTCTCTCGACCTGGAAGAAGAGCCAGATGATGGTCCAGAAGAATGCAAGGGCACCAATTATCCCGACTATGCCGGACTGCGCGATATTGAGGATGTTCCCCGCCTTGTCGAGCACGGTGTCGATGAATTCAGGATTGGAGGGAAGGATATTGTGTACGAAAACGGAAAGCTTGTCGTCCAGGCCGAGTCCGCCGCCAATTGCAAATATGAAAGCAGCCAGGGGCACGATGGCAAGTGCGGAGAAATAGCTCAAAGCAACGCACTGGAACCCCATCCTATTCTCGGCGAACTCATTGAAAGTGATACGGACCAGCTTGATGAAGCGGACGATCCTCCGCTTGGCTCCGGACAGGCTTTCCATATTCAACTCCCACAACTGGTCGCCGAACAGCTTTCCCGAAACATTCTTTATCTGCTTGAAATCCATATCATTATCAGAATAGGGTCAGAACATCATCGTTGGACGCTGCAGAAGAGTCGGGCTTGTCGGCAGCCGGAATCATGGCGAAGAACTCTTCCTCTCCGATCACCGGTACACCCAGTTCCTCGCATTTGCGGAGCTTTTCAGGGCCGGGCTTGGAACCGGCAAGCAGGAACGCGGTCTTGCCGCTGACGGAGCCGCTGTTGCGGCCTCCGTTGCGCTCGATTAGCGCCTTCATCTCGTCCCGCGAGATGGAGAAATTGCCGGAAATGACGATAGTCTTGCCGGCAAGGGCGTCGGAGCCCGCAGGGACGTCTCCCTCTTCGAGGGAAAGATTCAACCCCGCGGCCTTGAGGCGCTGGATCTCGACAATATGCCTTTCATCGGCAAAGAAATCCACGACGCTCTGCGCAATCACTTCACCCACATCCTGGACGGCCAGCAGTTCCTCCTTGGAAGCTGCCGCCACTGCATCTATGTTCCCGAAATGACGTGCGATCTCGCGTGCCGTGGATTCTCCGACATAGCGTATGCCAAGGGCGAACAAGACCCGCTCGAAGCCGACGGAACGCGAAGCGCGGAGGCTTTCAAGGAAACGCTCGGCAGAGCGGTCCTTCCAGCCTTCGAGCATCAGCAAACGTCCCTTGGTAAGGTCGTAGAGATCGGCAGGAGTTCGTACCAGTCCGAGATTGTAGAGCTGCTCCACCGTCGCCTCGCCGGCGATGACGTTCATCGCCCTGCGGCTCAGGAAATGAAGGATGCGGCCCTGGATCTGGGTCGGACATCCGTCGGTATTGGGGCAGAACCATTTGGCTTCGTCGCCCTCCCGGACAAGGGGAGTGCCGCAGTCCGGGCAGACGTCCGGAAACACAGGAGCTTCCGTCCCGGGAGCCCGTCTGGAAAGCTCCACGCCAGTGATCTTGGGTATGATCTCACCGCCCTTTTCGACATAGACGCTGTCACCGATACGTATGTCCATGAGCGCCATCTGGTCGGCATTGTTGAGCGTGGCGCGTTTGACGACGGTGCCGGAAAGCTGCACCGGTTCGAGATTCGCCACCGGCGTAACGGCTCCGGTCCGGCCCACCTGGTAATCAATGGACAGTACGCGCGTGAGGGCTTGCTCGGCCTTGAACTTATATGCAACGGCCCAGCGCGGGGACTTGGCGGTGAAGCCGAGCGTACGCTGGAAGGCCATTTCGTTTATCTTGATAACTATGCCGTCGGTGGCATAGGGGAGGGACTTGCGCGCGACATCCCATTCGTTGATGTATGCCTCGATGCCGTCGATATCGTTGCAGATGCGGCGCTTGTCGGAGACCGGGAGTCCCCAGCTCTGCGCAGCGCGCAGCGCCTGGTCGTGGGTCTCGAAAGACAGGCTCTCGCTCGGAATGTGATAAAGCGTGCACCAGAGGCCGCGATGCGCGACTTCGTCCGGATCCAGAAGCTTCAGGGAACCCGAGGCGGCGTTGCGCGGGTTGGCAAAAGGCGCCTCCTCCTGTTCCAGGCGTTCCCTGTTCAAACGGTCGAAGGCCTCGTAGGGCATCAGGATCTCACCACGTATCTCGAACTCCGGCGGGAAGTCGCCGTGGAGTTGTTGGGGAATGTTGGCTATCCTTCGGACATTATCGGTAACATCGTCGCCTACGACTCCGTCGCCGCGCGTCAAGGCACGGAAAAGCTTGCCGTCGCGATACTCGAGACAAATGGCGGTACCGTCGAATTTGAGCTCACAGCAATATGTGAAACCCGTTCCAAGGGTCTTGTCCGCCCGTTGCGCAAAAGCCTCCACCTCGGCTATGCTGTAAGTATTGCCGAGGGAGAGCATGGGGAAACGGTGCGGATAATGGGCGAACTCACGCCGGATGCCGGGTTCGGCGTTCTCGCCAGCACCCTGCGTCTCCAGGTCGCTGCCGACGCGCTGGGTGGGCGAGTCCGGCACGAGGAACTCGGGAAATGCTTTCTCGAGGTCCTCGAGCTCGTACATGAGGTGGTCATACTCGTAGTCGCTGATCACGGGAGCGTTGTCCACGTAGTACCTGCGGCTGTTGTCCCGGATGACCTCCCGGAGCTCTTCTATCCGTTTTTTCGCTGCTTCTTTCTCCATAACGCGCTTTAATCGTCAAATATAGCCAATATTATTGAAAAAGCCGCCGGTTCCCGGGTGGAATCGGCGGTTTTTCAATCGCAATTATAGCCTACGGCTATTCGTGCTCGAGCTTGAGGGTCATGGTAGGCTGGTCGCAGACCTCGGAAGGTCCCCAGTACTGGATGGCGCCGGGATAGACGAAACGGGTGTACAGCGCCCAGTCGTCGCGGTTGGCGGCGAAGTACTTGAAAGGAGCTCCGTCGAGTTCGACAAGGGCCTTGCGGATGACGGGCTTCATCTTTCCGCTGCGCTTCTCGAGGTTCATCATCATCGTGATCGGCACACCTCCGGCGATCCACTCGGATGCGGGAGCGGTGGTGTTGCGGATGACGGACATGTAACCGGTCTTGCCGCAGGCGATGAGGCGGGAGGCATTGTAACCCAGCGAATAGCAGTAATCGGCATCGAAGTTGGAAGGGGCGGCGCAACGGCCTTCGTAACCGAAGAAGTGGTGCTGTGCGGAGAACTTGCCGACGAACTTTCCTTCCTTCTTCATCTCGTCGAGTTTCTTGCCGACCATCTCGGAAAGGAGCTTCTCGGTCTCGATGAGGGACACCTGGACGTTGCCGTGAGGGTCACGGTCAAGTGCGAGCTGACGGGCGACGCCGGCAGGCAGGGAATTGAACGTGGCGAGATTTGCGGCGCTGAGGTGGGCCTTGACATACTCGATCTGGTCCTCGCGGGCGACGGCCTTGGCCTCGTCGGTGGCAAGGGTATCATTCAGCTCGGCGATGAGCTTCTTGATGGCGGGAATGAACTCGATGAGTCCCTCGGGGACGATGACGGTACCGAAATTGTCTCCGCGGGCGGCACGGGCCGCGACGGCATTGGCGATATAGGCCACGATCTCGTCGAGGCTCTGTTCCTTGGCCTCGACTTCCTCGGAAACGAGGCAGATGTTGGGCTGGGTCTGGAGGGCGCACTCAAGGGCGATGTGGGAGGCGCTGCGGCCCATCACCTTGATGAAATGCCAGTACTTGCGGGCGGAGTTGCAGTCGCGCTCGATGTTGCCGATGAGCTCGCTGTAGGTCTTGCAGGCGGTGTCGAAGCCGAAGGAAGTCTCGATCTGGCTGTTCTTGAGGTCGCCGTCGATGGTCTTGGGGCATCCGATGACCTGCACGCCGTACTTCTTGGCGGCATAGTACTCGGCCAGGACGCAGGCATTGGTGTTGGAATCGTCTCCGCCGATGATCACAAGGGCCTTGATGCCGAGTTCGCGGAGGATCTTGATTCCGCTCTCGAACTGGTCCACCTCCTCGAGCTTGGTACGACCGGAACCGATGATGTCGAATCCGCCGGTATTGCGGTACTCGTCCATGATCTCGGAAGTGATCTCCATATACTTGTGGTCGACGAGACCGCCGGGACCCATAAGGAAGCCATAGAGCTTATTGTCGGGATTGAGGGACTTGACGCCGTCGAAAAGACCGGAAATGACATTGTGTCCTCCGGGGGCCTGGCCGCCGGAAAGGATGATACCTACGTTGAACTTAGGGTACTCTACAGCCTCACCGGGAACGAATTCCACGACGGGCATGCCATAGGTGTTGGGGAACAGGGCCTTGATCTCGGCCTGGTTGCCGACGGACTGGGTCG
>CAMJHW010000138.1 GCA_946405645.1 uncultured Bacteroidales bacterium | reverse complement strand
TATATCATGAACGACACCGCCTGGCAGGAACAGGCCAACGTCAACGTCAACGGCGGTACCGACCGGGTCCGCTACTTCGTGTCCGCCGGCTTCCTGAACCAGGATTCCCTGTTCAAGACGTTCTCCGACAACAAGAACGAGACGTTCAACTTCAAGCGTCTGAACTATCGCGCCAACCTCGATATCGACGTGACTAAGCACAGCCAGCTGTCCATCACCCTCGGCGGCCGCATGCAGAACCGCAACACGATGGGTAGCGGCGAGGGCTTCCTCTTCCGTTACCTGCAGGGTGCCACGCCGTACGCCGGCAGCGGTATCGACGCGCAGGGCCGTCACATCGTCTCGGACTCGAACCTCGTCGGTCCGTTCGACCGTGACGCGCTCTCCAACTACTACGACCTGGGTTATAAGAACGAGAGCACCAATGCGCTCAACTTCGACCTCCAGTACAAGCTCGACATGGGCTTCCTCACCGAGGGCCTCAGTTTCAAGGTCAAGGCTTCCTACAACTCCCAGTACGTAGCCACGAAGAACCGCCAGAACGGTTATGGCACCGGCCTTATCTACGTGGCCACCCTCGTGGACGGTCAGGAGGCGCTCCGCAAGGAGAACATCACCTGGCCGATTCCCTACAGCGAGTCGAGATCGGGCAGCCGCAACTGGTACGCGGAGGCGAGTTTCGACTACGCCCGCCGTTTCGGCAACCACAACGTCGGCGCCCTGCTCCTTTACAACCAGAGCAAGACCTATTATCCCTGGGATTCCGACGGTAATATCTACACGTCCATCCCGAAGGGTTATGTCGGTCTGGTCGGCCGTATCACCTACGACTACGCCACCAAGTACCTGCTCGACCTCAACATCGGCTACAACGGTTCCGAGAACTTCGCCCCCGGCAAGCGCTACGGCTTCTTCCCGTCCGTGTCCGTGGGTTGGATCCCGTCCAGCGAACCCTGGTGGGAGCCCATCAAGGACGTGTTCGGCTACCTGAAACTCCGTGGTTCGTGGGGTCTGGTCGGCAACGACAACACCAACGGCCACCGCTTCCTCTATCAGCCGGGCGCCTGGATGTTCTATAACGGTGCCACGACGGTCAACCCGCAGAAGCGCGGCGCCAACTTCGGTACCAGCCCCTCTTGGCTGATGGCTGTCCGTGAGCTGACTTCCGGCAACCCCAACGTGACCTGGGAGACCGCCAGCAAGATCAATATCGGTTTGGACGCTGGCTTCTTCAAGGACCGTCTCCACGCCTATATCGACTTCTTCTGGGAGGACCGCAAGGACATCCTCGTGTCCAACGAGTCCACGCTGCCTGCCGTCACGTCGCTGCCCGCCAGCAGCGTCAACGAAGGCCGCGTGAAGAACCGCGGTTATGAGATCACCCTCAACTGGGAGGACCGCCACGGCGATTTCCGCTACTCCATCTCCCCGAACTTCTCGTTCGCCCGCAACACGGTCATCGAGATGCTCGAGGTCCCGAAACTGTATGAGTACCTGCGCCACACCGGCCTGCCGGTCGGCCAGCGCTTCGGCTATGACCTCTTCGAGTTCTACCAGCCGGGTTCTGAGGAGCGCTACAAGGCTGCCTATGGCGCGGACCTGCCGCAGCAGATGGCCAAGCCCGACAACAGCGACCTCAAGTATGGTGACGCTGTCTTCGTGGACCTCAACGGCGACGGCCTCATCGACTCCAACGACGTGAAGCCGCTCGGTTACACCGATACGCCGGAAATTACCTTCTCGCTCAACGCCAGCTTCCATTGGAAGGGCCTCGACTTCTCCATGCTTTGGACGGGCGCCGACCACGTGAGCCGTATGCTGAACGGATACTTCCGCGACCAGTTCGGCTCCACCGACACCTCGGCCCTGACGCAGTGGGTGGCCGACAACTCCTGGACGGAGGACAACCCCAACGCCATCCTGCCGCGTATCTCTTTCGCCAACCGCGTGCACAACAACAGCGACTCCCAGGCCTGGATGATCAATTCCCGCTACATCCGTCTGAAGAACGTGGAGATCGGCTACACCTTCGGCAAGGGGAAGCACCTGCCGTTCTTCAACTACATCCGCGTCTTCGCGTCCGCCCAGAACCTGCTGACCTTCTCCCGCTTCGACGGCAATGACCCCGAAGCTCCGGGACAGGGCCTCGACATGGGCGTGCGTTACCCGATGACCCGTGTCTGCAACATCGGCGCACAGTTCAACTTCTAATGGAGCTACGAATATGAAAAAGATATCCAACTTTATACTTGCGCTGGGACTCGGAACCGCTATGTCCCTCTCTTCCTGCGTCGACCCGTTCGCTGTCGGTGACGCTTTCCTGGAGCCGGCGCCGGGCATCGACGTCAACATGGAGACGGTGTTCTCCAGCGCTGAATACACCCGCAACTTCCTCTGGAGCGCGTACGGACAGCTCTACTGCACCTACACCTCCGGAAACATGATGAACGGCGCGCCGATCGACGTGCTCTCGGACTCCTACCACTGCTACGTCAGCTGGGGCGGCCCGAAGCAGAGCTACTATCCCGGCGCCCTGACGGAGAATGCCCAGGATACCGAAGACGGCAACTTCCAGGGCAAGTTCTCCTATTCGACCAAGGGCGGTCTTGACTCCGACGCCGGCGGCCGTGTCTCCATCTACGAGACCGTGCGCAAATGCTGGCAGATCATCGAGAACATCGACCGCGTGCCCGGCATGGACGAGAAGGAGAAGAGCTGCCTGCGCGGCGAGGCCTACACCATCATGGCGAGCCGCTACTTCGACGCGTTCCGCAATTTCGGCGGCCTCTGCCTCGTCCGCAAGGCTTATGGCGTGGGTGAGAACTTCACCTCCGGCCGTTCTACGGCCAAGGAGACCGTGGAGTTCATCGACTCGCTGATCGTCTGCGCCATCAAGGAGCCCGGCTTCCGCTGGAATGTCCCTGACACCGAACTGGGCCAGTGGTCCGGCCGCCTCACGCGCGCTTCGGCCAAGGCCCTCCGCGCCAAGGTCTGGATGTTCGCCGCTTCTCCGCTGTTCAACAACGCCGAGCCGTACATGACGTACACGGCGGACAAGGAGACCGAGTTCACGAACATCGAGCACGTCTGGTTCGGCGGCTATGACGCCGGCCTCTGGCAGAAGTGCCTCGACGCCTGCAACGATTTCTTCAACGACAACGCCGCTCCCGAAAACGGCAATTATTACCAGCTGGTCCAGCCTGCCACCCAGGATGAAGCCGGTTACCGCGAGGCCTATCGTACGGCCTATCGCTACCGCAATGGCTATACCAACAGAGGACAGCAGGTCAACCACGAGAAGCTCTTCGACGCCCAACCGACCCTGACGCTGTCCGACGGCGGCTGGGGCTGGGGCTGGCGCGGTTTCGCCCTTGACTGTATGCGTCAGGGCGGCCAGGTCCCTACCAACGAGCTGATGGAGTGCTTCGGCATGCAGGACGGCCGCGTGTTCCCGTACACCAATATCTATGGCCCTGGCAAGAACCCGGAGCACATCGACATCTTTGAAAAGCGCGACCCGCGTCTGTATGAAACGATCGTCGTCCCCCAGAAGTCGCTTCCTGCCGGATTCGACTATGCGGGTATGAACTACATGGATTCCTGGGTCGGTGGCTTCCTCGAGAAGAACAGCAACGTCAACAACACCGACGACGTGGCTTCCGGCTACAGCAAATTCAAATGGCTGCTCGACTACTGGGGCGGCAACCGCTATGACGACGCTCCGATCGGCGTGTCCTACATCCGCCTGGCCGAGATGTACCTCATCAAGGCGGAGGCGGAGGCGGAACTCGGCATGTTCCAGCAGGCGCTGGACGACCTCCACGTCGTGCGCAGCCGCGTCGGCCTGGGCCGTCTAGAGGACAAGAACCCGGAGCTGAACCTGAAGTCCAACAAGGAGAACCTTATCAATGAAATCCTGCGCGAGCGCAACTGCGAGATCGGCGGCGAGTGCGGCGACCGCCTCTACGACATGGTCCGCCGCAAGCGTCAGGACCTTTTCACCAAGCCCCTTCACGAGATCCGGATCTATCGCCTCGACGCAGCCGGCAACCGCCTGACGGAGGGTGACCAGCAGTATCAGGCCGGTGAAGAATGGCCGAACTTCGAGTACGAGAAGCCGGTGATCGTCAACGGTGCCCGCAAGTGGTGGGACGAAGGCTTCTGGACGAACAAGTGGTACCTCGACCCGGTGTCCCGTGACGAAGTAATGAAGGGTTATGGCCTTACGCAGAATCCTGGTTGGTAATAATTTGAAATTGTCAAG
>CAMJHW010000137.1 GCA_946405645.1 uncultured Bacteroidales bacterium | reverse complement strand
TTCAAAGAAATCAACGCTCTCGATTCTTATAATTTCTCGGTACTTGCTTGTACTTATCTTTCAATATTGTCAAATAACTGGCCGCTTCTATCGAAACGGGCTGCAAAGATAACTACTTTTTCTTTCCCAGCAAATTTTTTTTGACAAAAAAGGCAAAAAAACTCCCTTTCACTGAATCATTCGGGAGCAATTCCTTATCTTTGTTTCCCCATAGGATAAAACAGGATGAAAGAGCAGGTTTCGCTGATCGAAATATTCGGCGTTTTCGCCAAGATCGGAGCCTTCACCATTGGCGGAGGATACGCCATGATTCCGATCATCCAGCGCGAGATGAACTCGCGTGGATGGATAGGCGAAGATGAGCTTCCGGACATTATCGCATTGGCTCAGAGCGCTCCCGGAGTGCTGGCCGTGAACATGTCCATCTTCGCGGGATACAAGCTTCGCGGGGTGAAGGGCAGTATAGCCGCGACGCTCGGAGCGACGCTTCCGTCGTTCGTGGCCATCCTCCTCATCGCAATCCTCTTCTCTTCCTTCAAGGATTCACCCGTCGTGATAAGGATCTTCAAGGGCATCCGCCCGGTAGTGGCTTCGCTCATAGCCGTACCGATGCTCAATATGGCCATCAAGAACAACCACACATGGTGGGCATGGGCCATCTCCGCCGCGGCATTGGTGGCCGTGGCGGTCCTGAAGTTCTCGCCCATATACATTCTTCTCGTGCTCATAGTGCTGGCCGTGGCGGTCACGCTCTGGCGCGAGCGCAAAGGAAAGGAGGGACGGGGATGATCACTCTGCTTGCACAGCTGTTCTGGACCTTCTTCCTGATCGGGATGTTCACTTTCGGAGGAGGCTATGCCATGCTCTCGCTCATCCAGGCGGAAGTGGTGGTCAAGCACGCGTGGCTGACGGAAAGCATGTTCACCGACATCGTCGCCATCTCGCAGATGACGCCCGGCCCGGTGGGCATCAACTGCGCCACGTACGTGGGCTATGACGTCGTGACCGCCACCGGAGCCGGGCATCTCATGGGCATCGTGGGCTCGCTGACGGCTACGCTCGCCATCACGTTGCCTTCATTCTTCATCGTACTCCTGCTGGTCAGGTTCTACACCAAGGTCAAGGGAAGTCCAATGTTCGAGGGGGTCATGAGCGTCATCCGACCCGCAGTGGTCGGCCTGATCGGCGCCGCAGCGCTCATCCTCATCTTCAAGGTCGATTGGAGCGGCAATGTCCCGTCCATGCATATCGTCGAAGAGAACTTCCCCGACTGGAAGAGCTGGCTGCTGTTCGCAGCGGCCTTCCTGGCGTCGTTCAAGTTCAAGGTCAACCCCATCCTGCTGATCATCCTCTCGGGGGTTCTGGGGCTCCTTCTGTATTGATTTTTTTACTATCTTAGCATCCGCTATAATCCCTGACCATGAGTAAACTACGGACAATACTTGCGATATTCCTTATCCTGGCGCCCATTTCCGGCTTCGCAAAGGACTATTTCATCCGCATCGTCCCGCAGCCAGAGAGCATAGAGCTCCAGAGCGGGACATTCAAGGCTATCGGCGCCGGCGTCAGCTGCGACGATGCCTTCGATGCGGCTTCGCGTACCGTCGCCCAGGAATTCGCGGCAAGGATGTCCCTTGTTACCGGCAAGGTCAGCGCATTCGCCGTGCCGGTCGGCATAGCTGCGTCAGCTTCGGCGGGCAAGATCAAGGGGTTCGTGTTCATCCGTGACTCGCGCATGGCGGACGAGGAGTACCGCATCGAGATCGGGAAGAAATCCGTCATCGTCCGGGCCTCCGGCTTCTACGGCCTCAAATATGCCGTAGAGTCCATCAAGCAGATGCTGCCCGAGGCCATCTACGGCAACTCCGTCGGCGTCAAGGCCGACTGGCACCTGCCGTGCGCCGTGATTTCCGACAAGCCGCGCTTCTCCTATCGCGGCATGCATCTCGATTGCGCACGTCACTTCTTCAGCGTAGATGCCGTCAAGCGCTACCTCGACATCATGTCCGTCTATAAGCTCAACCGCTTCCACTGGCACCTGTCCGACGACCAGGGCTGGCGCGTGGAGATCGAGCAGTATCCCGAGCTGACACTTGTCGGAGGATACCGCAGCGGAACGATGATAGGCAGGGACTTCAACTCCGACGACGGCATACGTTACGGAGGGTACTACACCAGGGAGCAGATAAGGGAAGTCGTTGACTACGCTGCAAAGCTGGGCATCACGGTCATCCCCGAAATCGACCTTCCCGGACATATGCTCGCCGCAATGTCGGCTTATCCCTGGCTTGGCTGCAGCGGCGGTCCTTACGAAGCATGGCACAAGTGGGGCGTCGCCGACGAAGTGCTCTGCGCCGGAAAGGAAACGACCTACGAGTTCCTCGAGAACGTCCTGGGCGAAATAGCCGATCTGTTCCCGGGCGAATACATCCACATCGGCGGCGACGAATGTCCCAAGACCGAGTGGGAGAAATGCCCGGACTGCCAGGCGAAGATCGCGGAGCTCGGCCTGAAGGCCGACGGGAAGTTCAGCGCCGAGCAGTACCTGCAGTGCTACGTCACTGCACGCATGCAGGCTTTCCTTGCCACCAAGGGAAAGAAAATCATCGGCTGGGACGAGATCCTGGAGGGCGAGCTTGCCAAGGGCGCCACGGTAATGTCCTGGCGCGGAGTGGACGGCGGAAAGGAAGCCGCATCGCACGGATTCGACGCCATCATGACTCCCACCTCACACTGCTATTTCGACTATATGCAGAGCCAGGACAAGGACAAGGAGCCCGTCGGTATCGGAGGGAACCTGCCATTGGAGAAGGTTTACAGCTTCGAACCCCTCGAGGGAATGCCCGCGGGAGCGGAGAATCATATCCTCGGAGTGCAGGCCAATCTCTGGACGGAGTATATCTCCACCGAGGAGCACCTGCAGTATATGCTCCTGCCCCGTTTGATGGCCCTCAGCGAAGTGCAGTGGTGCAAACCCGAAAACAAGGACTTCGAAGGCTTCAAGACCAAGCTCTCGGAGCACGAGCTGAAGATCCTCGATGCGATGGGATACAATTACCGCAGACTCGATTAAAGTTATATGAATATGAAGAGAATCCTTATCAGTGCGTTCTGCCTTGCAGGCGCCATCCTCCTTGCCGCCAGCTGCGGCAATTCCAACAAGAAAGCCGAGAAGCAGGCGGCCGAGCAGGCCCGCCTCGATTCTCTCGAGCAGGCAGAAATGCTACAAAAACAGAAAGAAGCCATAGCCACTTTAGCAACATTGCCGGAAGAGCCGGTATTCGACATCGTCACCAATATGGGCACGATGAGGATCAAGCTCTATTCCCAGACCCCCAAACACCGCGAGAACTTCGCGAAACTCGCCCTCTCGGGCTATTACAACGGACTCCTTTTCCACAGGGTCATCAGCAATTTCATGATCCAGGGCGGAGATCCGCTGACAAAGGACCCGGCCAATGCCGACAAGTTCGGTACCGGCGGTCCGGGCTATACCGTCCCGGCAGAGTTCGTTCCCGAGTACACCCACAAGAAGGGCGCCCTGGCCGCTGCACGCCGCGGCGATGCCGCCAACCCTATGAAGGAGTCTTCCGGCTCGCAGTTTTATATCGTGCAGAGCGAAGCGGCCTGTGCTCAACTTGACGGCGATTATACCGTCTTCGGCGAGACCATCTCCGGCCTTGACGTGATCGACAAGATCGCCGCCGTCCAGACCGACCAGAGGGACCGCCCTCTCAACGACGTGAAGATCGTTTCGATCAACCTTGTCAAGGAATAACCGCTTATGACGAATATATTTGATTTATGTTAAAACTTTTTTCGTTATGGCACAGACATTGCAATATCTGTAATCGAATAGTTTTTTCATAGGTTAAATTTTGGTTAGAATTGCAAACGGTCCTTGCTGAGAAGCACGGACCGTTTTTTTATTGTCTTTGACCTAGACGGTCCAGTAATTGGACCGTCTAAAGCATTTTGGGGCTATTTTGACGTAGAAGGTCCATCTGTTGGACCGTCTAGCGCACTTTAGGATATGGATGACCGGCGGCGGAGATACAGGAAGAGTATGCCGCAGTAGGCGGCGATGAGAAGCGTGCCGAGGGCGATGCTCACGACAGGGCCGGCTCCGGCGCGAACTATGGCGGCGTGAGCGGCATACGCGCCACCCGCCGACAGGACCGCGAGCCCGATGCCCTTAAGGTCATAGTGTATCGGATACTTCCTCTGCCCGATGAAATAGCTGAGGAGCATGGCGATGCCGTAGCCGGCGAAACCTCCCCAGGCACAGGCCCAATAGCC
>CAMJHW010000136.1 GCA_946405645.1 uncultured Bacteroidales bacterium | reverse complement strand
CTCAACGGCGGCTGGAGCTACACCTGGCAGGGATCCGGCATCGAGGAGATGGCGGAGAAGTACAATACCATCTACGAAGCTTTCTGCAACAAGTTTGGCGCAGCCAACGTCACCCTCGAGCAGGGCGTACGATACAATGAGCGCGGTTCCTACTACGACGAGATCGTCGACGGCTTCGGCAAGGCCGTGGCGGCCGCGTCCCGTGCCGACGTCATCGTCGCATGCGTTGGAGAGAACTCTTATTGCGAGACTCCCGGCAACCTCACTGACCTCACCCTTTCCGAGAATCAGCGCGAGCTGGTCAAGGCGCTTGCCAAGACCGGCAAGCCGGTGATCCTCGTCATCAACGGAGGCCGTCCGCGCCTGGTCGCCGACATCGAGCCGTTGGCTTCCGCCGTCGTGGACATCCTGCTTCCCGGCAACTACGGCGCGGACGCCCTGGCCAACCTCCTGGTCGGCGACGCCAATTTCTCCGCGAAGCTGCCCTATACTTATCCGCGCGAGATCAATTCCCTGGCTAACTACGACTACAAGGTCAGCGAAGAGGTCGGCACCATGGGCGGAGCATACGACTACGATGCCAAGGTCTCGCTTCAGTGGCCTTTCGGCTACGGCCTGAGCTACACCACCTTCGAGTATTCGAACCTCAAGGTGGACCGTACTTCTTTCACCGCCGGCGATGTGCTGAATGTCAGTGTGGACGTGAAGAACACCGGCAGTGTCAAGGGCAAGGAAGCCGTCCTTCTGTACTCCAGCGACCTTGTCGCATCACTCGTCCCGGACAACCGCGTGCTGCGCGCCTTCGACAAGGTCGAGCTCGCCCCCGGCGAGACCAGGACCGTGTCCTTCGCGCTTCCCGCCAGCGACCTGGCTTTCGTGGGCGCTGACGGCAAGTGGGTGCTGGAGGAAGGTGACTTCATCCTCAAGGCGGGGCAGCTCACGCAGCAGGTTACCTGCACCGCCACCAAGAAATGGGATACTCCGAACATATTAAAATAGCATTATGAAACTGAACCGATTCGCAGCAGCAGCCGCCTTGCTGCTGATGACACTTTCCCTTCAGGCCGGCAACCTGAGTTTCTCGTCCCTGCTGGGTGACAACATGGTGCTCCAGCAGAATACCAAGGCGCGTATCTGGGGCTCCGCCTCACCGCGCTCTTCGGTGACCGTTTCCGCTTCCTGGCTCAAGTCTTCAGTAAGCACCAGGGCCGATGCCGACGGGCATTGGGAGGTGCTGTTGAATACACCCGCCGCGACGTTCGAACCCCAGACCGTCAGGGCCTCCAGCGGAGGCGAGACGGTCCGTGCCTCTAACGTCCTGATAGGCGAAGTCTGGTTCTGCTCCGGTCAGAGCAATATGGAAATGGCTCTCTCCGGGGGAGTGGAGGGCTCGCTGGAGGAGATAGCGATGTCGCGCCAATACAAGGGTGTGAGGATGATGACCGTGGCAAAGGCACGTGCGACCGAACCGCAGTATGACGCCAAGGGCGAATGGCAGGAGTGCAATCCCGCCACGTGCCCGCGTTTCTCGGCAGTCGGATATTTCTTCGCGACGCGCCTGTCCAAGGCTCTGGATGTGCCGGTCGGCATTATCAACGCCAGTTGGGGAGGCTCCGTCATAGAGGCCTGGATGAGCCGCGAGCTTCTTGAGAACTGCCCCGATGTCAACCTTGCCGACGCATCGGACAACAAGGTCAATGACATGTACAAGCCCATGATCATGTACAACGCCATGTTCCATCCGGCCTCTAAGTACACCATGAGCGGCATCCTTTGGTTCCAGGGCGAGTCCAACATCAGCATCGCGAACGAAGTCTATGCCGACAGGCTCACCGCCATGGCGGAGCTTTGGCGCAAGGATATCGGCAGGGGAGACATCCCCTTCCTCATCGTCGAGCTGCAGCCTTACGACTATTACGACGGCCAGTACGGCCTTCAGGACGAGCATGGCCCTCTGCTTCGCGAGCAGCAGTTCAAGGCCTCGAAGATGATTCCCAACGCCGGTCTCGTGGGCACCAACGACCTCGCCTATGAGTTCGAGCGTACGCAGATCCACGCTTCGCAGAAGCGGCCGATCGGCGAGCGCCTCTGCTACATGGCTTTGAACATGGCTTATGGCTATACCGGTGTCCAGGCCTTCAACCCTTGCTTCAGGTCTGCAAGGCTCGAAGACGGTAAGGTCGTCGTGACTTTCGACAACGCCAGGGGAGGTTTCGCCGGCATGGACGGGGAGATAGTCGGATTCGAGATCGCAGGTGGCGGCGGGTATTTCCAGCCCGCCCACGCGGAGATCCGTTCATCATTCCGCGAGACCGCGGTGGTGCTGTCGACTCCGGCCGTCCCGGAGCCCAAGGCGGTCCGCTATTGCTTCCGTGATTATCAGGTCGGCAACCTCAAGGGAGCCAACGGCCTTCCTGTCATTCCCTTCAGGGCCGACGTGCCCGAGCCGGAACCGGCAGGGGAGTAGAGTACTATACCGGGTTGCTCTTGTCCTCGGAGATGCGGACAAGGTAGGCCTTGAGGTCCTCCCAACGGTAATAAGGACCTTGGAATGCGGGGACGGCCGGAATGGCCGTCTCCCTTTCGTTGTACAGGATCTTCACGAGGATGTTGTCCTTCCTGTCACGGTAGAAGACCATCTGCAGGTTGGATCCCATGCATATCCTTTCCCAGATATAGTAGCCGTTCTTGTAGGCCTGGCCGACCGGATAGCGGGCTGAGACTCCTTCAAGGCCAAGAAGGCCTGCCAGGGGCAACAATCCGCTGTCGTGCCCGAAACGCAGGTCTGCGGCGACATTGCTGCCTTCTTCGATGGCGGCATCCGCCCTGGCGATGAAATCTTCCACCAGCCATTTGGCAGCCCAGGTGACACGGTCGCCGAAGTCCAGGGAATTGCCGAATGAGCTGTAGGTGCGCTCGTTGTAGGTTATGGCAAGTCCCATCAGCTCTTCATCCGTGAGGTAATGCTTGATGTCCAGCCCTCCAAGTTCGTATTCGAGGTCCTGGCAGATGGCTGCGTAGAGGAACATGTAGCGCATGAAGTTCCAGGGATCGGGAACGACTTCGGCGAGTTTGGGATCGTCCTTGAAGTATGTGCGCATTACGCGGGTGGGATCGACGTTGGCGCGGATGATGGAGTCGTTCAGATGACTTTGCCTGGACTTGTAGTCGTCTTCACCGAAATAGTCGTGCGCAAGGAGGTCGAGGTATTTGTCACCTGTGATGTAATCGTATTGAATGGAAGGGGCCTGTGTCTTGAGGCTTCCGGTGAAATTGGCCATGCTGAGAAGGCAGCGCGGAACCGTGCTGGCCTGGCAATGGATCCTCGTGCGTTTCTTGGACTTGAATACCTCCGGGAAACGGCTGTTCATCCGGGCGGCGATGGCGGCGTGCTCGCGGCCTCCGCGTACGGAGAGCTCGCCGTCCATTCCATTGTGCTCGGTATAGATACGGAGCATGACGGAGGCGAGTTTCTTTCCCTCTTCCGTCAGCAGGCCGGCTTTTTCGGCTTTTTCGATGGCCTCATACGGCCTTGTGCCGCTGCTGCCTATCTGGTGACGTGATCCGTGCCTGCCGTAGTGGCTGACATAGAAGGGCTTGTACCCCTTGGGCGCGGGAGTGTCCGCCGAGGGGATATACTCATATGAGTGATAGACGCCGGCAAAGCGGTCGATGTTCTGACGGACCGAGGACTTGAAATCCTGCGCCCCTACAGCCTGGATAATGAAAAACAGGGTGGCCAGAGAGGCCAGGATGTGTTTCTTTGTATTCATGGGAGTATGGTCGTTATTCTTCCGCAAATTTAAAAATAATCCGCTGCGATGATACACTTCTTGGATGATAATGGTTATCTTTATACTCAGAAAAACACCCGTCATATGAATTACAAGGAAGCATTGAAATTCTATCCCGATTTCCCTATCGAGGGAGTCAATTTCGTCGATGTCATACCTTTCCTGCAGGATAAGGAACTGCTCCGCGGTATCGCACGCGACCTTGGAGTGCTCTGCTCTTCTCCCAATGTAGCTGCTCCCGAGGCCAGGGGCTTCCTTTTCGCTACGCCTATGATGGCCCTGTGTCCAAACATCGCCAACATCATCCCCATCCGCAAGAAAGGCAAGCTTCCTTTTGCCGGTGACGATCTCGTCAAGGTGGAGATAGTGAAGGAGTATGGCAAGGACGAGGTGTTCTTCCGTCAGTCTGACGTGGCGGCAGGCCAGCTGAACGGCGATACTTTCGAGGTCACCTTTTTCGATGACATTCTTGCTACCGGAGGTACGGCGAAAGGCCTTGCCGAAGCGTTCGAGCGTCAGAAGATCGTTGTCGACGGCAAGGAGTGCAAGGTCAAGATCACCGATTTCGT
>CAMJHW010000135.1 GCA_946405645.1 uncultured Bacteroidales bacterium | reverse complement strand
TACAAATATAGCAAACTGTTTTCAAACTGCCAACCTCCTATTCGGCGGGAACGACCATTCGGACGGCACTGGGAAAAACCCTTGCCTTGAATTCCTTTCCCGTGAGGGGACGGCCGTCGAGGTAAAGCGTTATGTCTTTGGTACATTCGATCTCGACGGACCCGGCCTTGCGCGCCGTGTAGTCGCCGGCGAAGGCCGGCTCGTCCGCGAGCGTGCCGGAGGCCAGCGCCTGCAGTACTTTCGTCAAACGGGCCGGAGGCATGTTCCGTATGACGCACAGGTCCATCTTCCCGTCGTCATTCAATGCCTGGGGAGAGCAATGTATGTCTCCTGTGGCGTATCTTCCGTTGGCCAGCGTAAGCAGGAAAACCGACCCTATGTCCAAGGCAACGCCGTCCACCTTGAGCTTGACGGAGCGGAAACCGCATTTCAATACGGCCGATAGAGAGGGGGTCAGTCCCTTCCCGTCGACCATACCGTCCAGACCCATTATGCAGGCGTTGACCGCGTAAGAGTTGTTTACCCGGATCATGTCGATCGGGACGGGGATCCCTTCCACGAGTTTGTCGAGTTTGCCGAAATCCGCCCCTTCATAATACTTTGCAAGACTGTTGGTTCCGGAAGGGTCATAGATTCCCAGGATCTTGCCTTCGCCGGCGCCCATGAGTCCGCCGGCGACCCCGGCGGTAAGAGCATCTCCTCCGCAGGCGACGAAGCAGGTGTCGATGTCCTTGTGGAGGTCGCAGTAGAGGCTGACGTGGCGGAGGGCGTCCTCAGGATCCGCTGCGGCGTGGAAATCATAGTCGATGCCCTTGTCCAGATCCTTCATCCGTTTGCTGACGGAGTCCCGGAGCCGTGCGTCGGCATCCTCTCCTTCGTAAATGAAAAGGTATCTGGTGAAGTGGATCATTGCGCTAGCTTGTCTATGTACAGTATGCCGTCGAGGTGGTCCGTCTCATGCTGGAATATGACGGCGGTGAACCCTTGTATCCGTTCGGTCGTATCCTTGCCGGTGGCGGGCGAAGTGTAAGCTATATCGATGTCCTGCCAGCGCAGGACATCGCCCCGGCGGCCCGGGATGGACAGGCACCCTTCGGGGCCCGGTTCCGGCTCGCCGCGCTTGGCGGTGACGCGGATGTTGGGATATACTTCGAAAGGCTCGCCTTCCTTGTCGAAGCGCTGGACGGCCACGACCCTGCGGCCTATGCCGACCTGCGGTCCGGCAATGCCCACTCCGTCCTGCTCGGGAGAGGTGACAGTCTCGAGCATCCTCTCTGCCAGAACGGCATATTCGGAAGAGTTGATCTCCTTGACCGTCAGGATCTTGCAGGGCGTTCTGAGGAACAGGGAATCGTCCCTGTCCTCGATGGTGAGGACGCGCATTACGCCCTGGCCTTTTATGATGGACTTTTCATTTGAACTCCACCCGGTACCGGACTCCATGATGGAAAAGAATACTAGAAGCAGAAGCAGCAGTGATACTGCTGCAAGCTGCATGGGCAGGGATTTCCGGGGGATTCGTCTCATGGTCGGGCTTAATGAAAAGATGTACGATTTATCCTTCCAAATTTACGCATTATTTTCCTTTTTGTTAACTTTGTGCAACTAGAATTTCAGGAACATGAGATCGATCAATTCCATAGGTATACTTACCTCCGGCGGCGATTCTCCCGGAATGAACGCCGCCATCCGCGCCGTCACCCGCGCCGCCATCTATGCAGGGATGAGAGTTTTCGGCATCTACCGCGGCTGGGAAGGGCTCATCAGCGGTGAGATCAAGGAGTTCACCACCGAGAGTGTCAGCAATACCATTCAGAGGGGAGGCACCATCCTCAAGACTGCGCGCAGCGAGGCCTTTCGCACCGTCGAGGGTCGCGCCAAGGCCGCGGAGACGATGCGCCGCTTCGGCATCGAGGCGCTCGTCGTGATCGGCGGCAACGGCTCGCTCTCCGGAGCCGTCGAGCTCGCCCGCGAGCACGACATCCCGGTCATCGGCCTGCCCGGCACCATCGACAACGACCTGTACGGCACCGACTCCACCATCGGATATGATACCGCGCTCAATACCATCGTCGAGTGCGTGGACAAGATCCGCGACACCGCCACATCGCACGACCGCATCTTTTTCGTGGAGGTGATGGGCCGTGACGCCGGCTTCCTGGCGCAGAACAGCGCCATCGCCGCCGGCGCCGAAGCCGCCATCATCCCCGAGGATGAGACCCATATCGACCAGCTCGCCTCCTTCATCGAAAGGGGCATCCGCAAGAGCAAGAACAGCAGTATCGTGATCGTCTCCGAGAAGGACGGCGGGGCCATGCATTATGCCGAGCGCGTCCGTACTGAGTATCCGCAGTACAATGTCCGCGTGTCCATCCTCGGACACCTCCAGCGCGGAGGCAAGCCAACGGCCTATGACCGCATCCTCGCCAGCCGTATGGGCGTAGCGGCCATCGAAGCTTTCAACGAAGGCCAGCGCAACGTCATGATCGGCGTCAAGGACGACAAGATCGTCTATGTCCCCATCGCCCGCGCCGTCAAGATCAACCGTCCGATCGACAAGGAGCTCATCAACGTCCTCGGCATCCTTTCCATCTGATGCCTATGGGTAAGACTACAAGGGATTTCGAAGTCAAGTGCTTCATGACCAACCAGGATTACCGGCTGCGTGCCGCAGCTTTCCTGGACGAGGCGCAGGAGATCGCCATGAAGGGCTCCGACGAGCTTGATTTCGGATATGACGTAATGAACGCCTCCCGTCTGGGCTGGGTGCTTTACAGGATGTACATGAAGTTCCTCAGGCCGGTCGTATGGCGTGACAAGGTTACCCTTAATACCTGGCATAAAGGTATGGAGGGGCTGGTGTTCCTGCGCGATTTCGAACTGATAGCGGCTGACGGACAACGCTCCGCCGTCGCCACGAGTTCGTGGGTGGTCCTGGACATGGACAAGAGGACCTTCGTCAGGAAAGAGGACTATCCCGATTTCATCAATACCGATCCCCAGTGCACCGAATCTACGGTGGATTTCGCCTCGCCGAGGGTGGTGATCCCTTCCAGTTTGGAAAAGGTACTTTCCAGGACGCACAAGGTCAAGTATTCCGACATCGATTTCAACGGTCATACCAACAACGTCAAGTACGTCGTCTGGGCTATCGACAGTGTCGATCAGGAATTCGTCGTGTCCCATCCGCTGCAGGAACTGGCCATCAACTTCAACCGCGAGACCCATCTCGGCGACAATGTCGAGCTCTATGTTGCCGAAGAAACCGTCGAGGCAGGACGCGTTTTCTATGTAGAGGGCATGGTGGAAGGGAAGCAGTCCTTTATCGTCAAGCTGGTCTACTGATCTGTCATTCAAGGAATTTAAGAGGGCGGGAGCGTCTCACGACGGTCCCGCCCAAAAGCAATTCTATGAACATCAAAGGTTACCAAGATATCCCCATCGCCACGATGCGGAAAAACCATTGACGTTTATTTCTATGGTGCGGAGTTCCCCTTCATCGACTATCTCCTGCCAGTCGCTCTCCATACTCCATCCTCCGGAGAGGTCAACTACCTCTGAAGATGGAGTCCTGCCGTCGTAGAAGGTAAGCTGGTGGCTTTCTCCTTTGTAATCTTCGTACCAAATGTCCTGGCTGATACTGACATAGTAGGGAGCTACCGTCATCTCCGAGACTTTTATACCTGCGGTTCCGAGGAACTCTCCATCGGTGCCGGTCTCCGTTATAAGGTCCACTCCCTCTCCGTATTGGGCGAAGGATGGTCGGATGGCTACGGTCAGTGTAGATACATTGGTGACGATACTGAAGTCCGAGTCTCCCTCCCTTGTATATCCGTTGGACGGGTCGGTGAATTCTGCATGGAACGGTATCCCGCTTCCAAGGCCGAGAAAACCGTTGGACAGGGTATATCCCGAAGGATTGATGACTTCCGTATCGGTGGTATGGACCGTGGTGCGGTCGGACCCGATCAGGGTCGCTACCGCGGCAGGACCGGACCAGCCGTTGTCCTCTATCTCGGTATAGTGCCAGTCGGGTTTTTCCGGTTCGACTTCAGCGTGGGTGTATCCGTGCATCGTACCGCTGATTTCGACGGATAGTCCTTTGTAAGACAGAGTCATCAAGTAGGTCGGAGATGCTGTCACCCATCTTCCGGACAAGCCCCACCAGTCTTCTGCGACTATACAATTACCGGTTTCGTCCCAGCTCAGCATATCGGAAGGAATGCCTCCGGTGAAATAGATGCCCGGACAGTCTACCAGTGGCGTGACGTCCGTCACATGACCTTGGTCATCGTCGTAGAACACAGCTATACTGTATTCGTTTCCGCCCCAGGTATCCAGTTCGGTGATATCGGCGTACAAAGTGGGGACAGGTTCCGGCTCTGGATCGGGGTCCGTTCCTGGATC
>CAMJHW010000134.1 GCA_946405645.1 uncultured Bacteroidales bacterium | reverse complement strand
CAAACTCCGCTAAGGTAGACTCAGTTAGGTCTGAGAACTTAAGGTTCTTCTTGAAGGCTTTAAGGTCCCTCCGCATCGTCTCCATCTTCGCATAAGTCGCCTTTGTCCAAGCATTTTTCTCCCCGCTTTCCTTGACAAACTTGTCGTACACTTCAAAAAAGTCCGAGGCTTTAGGCTTACGTTCCTTCTTGGGTTCCGGATCCGGCTTCTTGGGTACAATCCCCTTTATTCTTTCCTGATACTTGTCGGCAACTTGCTTTTTCGTCGGATTGATGTCGTTGGCCTCGAAGTATCTGAAGGCCGTCACCATTTGCTCACGACAGTTGCGAAGTGTGTTGTTAATAGAAATGGTTGTCTCTCCTTTTGGTCCCTTATATCCTTCCTTCACACACTGATTCTCCGCATCCCAGGCATCAAGGCTGTTCACCTGACAGCCCGTAGAGGTTATCAGTCGCTGACCATTGAAAGTAGCATGTTGCTGGATTTGGAAAAGGCTCTTTTCCTTTCCATAGGGACGGAGTTTGAAGGCAATCTGGTATTTCAGAATCATTTTGTCACACGATTTAACCGTTTCGTGTCACAAAAATGTGACAATTTTCTGTAAATTCCAATACCTACACCCACAATATAACGCAGTACAATAATGATTTCTACAGTCCTCTGTGGCAGGTTTTACAAGATTTTCGTATCTCCTATGCTCCACACGAAATTGCAGGCTGTCCAGCCTGCTTTTTTCGTGTGGAGTTATATTCATTCAAATTGAAATGAGTATATTTGAGAAAAGTATTTCCAGGATTATGAACAAGCTAGCTACAACTCTTTGCATCCTTGCTGCGGCGGGGTGCCTCAATGCGAATGCACAGACACTTCCCTTTTACGACGACGGCCTGCAGCGCAGTACACCTGAGGCGGAAGGTATACCTTCCGAAGTCATAGCGGATTTCTTCAAGGCGCTCGACGAAGGAGGTTACGAAGTCCACGGCCTTATGATACTCCGTCACGACAAAGTCGTCGCGGAACACTGGTGGGCGCCGTACGGTCCCCAGTACCCTCACGCGATGTACTCGGCCACCAAGTCGTTTACCGGAGCAGCCGTAGGTTTTGCCGTGCAGGAAGGGCTTCTCAAAGTCAGTGACAAGGTCCAGTCTTTCTTCCCCGAACTGATGCCGGAGCATCCGGCTCCCGAGCTGGCCCGCTTGACGGTCGAGCATTTGCTGACAATGTCTGCCGGCCACGCCCGCACGCAGTATCCCGGCTCCGGCTTGGACCAGGTGCGGTCGTTCCTGGCAATGGATTATGCCCACGAGCCCGGCACGTCCTTCGCATACAATATCACCTGCTCGCACATGCTCTCCAATATCATCACTCGCGTTACCGGCCTCACCCTCTATGAGTACCTGAAGCCCAGGCTTCTTGACCCGCTCGGGATCAAAGACGTCGTATGGGAAATGGATATGGACGGACGCAATATGGGCAACGGCGGTATGCACTCCAAGACTTCCGACCTCGCCAAATTCGGTATCTTCCTAAAAAACAAGGGAGTATGGAACGGCAAGCAGCTGCTGGACCGCGAATGGGTGCAAGCAATGACCACGCCTCATATCTTCCAGCGTCCCGAACTCTCCGAAGAGGAGAACAACAAGGACGACGGCGGTCAGGGTTACGGCTATCAGGTATGGATGGGCAGAAGGAACTCCTACCGGGCCATCGGAGGTCAGAACCAGCTGATCATGGTCATCCCAGACTATGACCTCGTGGTGGCCTCGAACGGGCAGATCGGTGATGAGGCCGGATTCAACAGCCTCATCTACAAGATGCTCGACAGTATGAGCGACAAGAAACTCAAGCCCAACAAGACCTTCAACCTCAATGAAGCAATAGCGGGATATGAGCTCAAGCGTCCCTTCCCCGTCACCCGTCAGGAGCCAGTCGTCGTATCACGTACGCTCCGCTACAAGATGCACCAGAATGCATACGGGCTGACCGGCATAGCCTTCCGTTTCGATGCCGCCGGCAATATGTTCCTCACGCTGGAGACCGGCTCCGCCATCCACAACATTCCTTTCGGCTTCAACGAGTGGAGCATGGGTGCCACCGACAGGACCCTTATGTTCGGCGGTACAGTCTATGCCAACACTATGGGTGTCACCCCGATGACTACCGCAGGCTATTGCGCTTGGAACGGTAAGAGCGAACTCGACGCCTACTATCTCTCACTCTTCAACAACGGATGCCAGGAGAGTTTCCGCTTCAATTTCGGAGAAGGATTCGACGAGCTTACCATCACGATAGTCGGCCCTCAGCCGCGCACGCGTCCCGGCGCCGCTCCAGCTGCCCCGGCCGCTTCGCGCGACATCATCATGACCGCATCGCGGATCAAAACCACATATTAGGACCCCGTCAAATATCGGCAAAGACAAAGGGAGAGGGCCTCGCGGCTCTCTCCCTTTTCCAACCAAATTAATACCTGAAAAACGACCTAAAAGGTGTAGTTTCTATAGATTGATTCGCTTGCCTAGGACAAGCTTGTCACCGGAGTCATCGGCCTCCCAAAGCTGTGGTTTGCGGGGACCGTCGTTACCCTCCTGGTGGTGGCAGATGTAACGGAGTTCGCCGTCGAAGGTGCGGAAGAGCATGCCGTGTCCGGAGTTGTTGGCCAGGAACGGCTCGGGCTCCTGGATCCAGGGACCGGCGATGGTTCCTGACTCCGAGTAGCACACGAGCTGCTCGTAGCGCTCGACGCCCCATGAGGCCCAGAGCATGCCGAGCCTTCCGGTCTGCGTGCGGAAGAACTCCGGACCGTCGGTCACCCAGCCGCAGAGCTTCAGGCCGAAGGTCGCCTCGCCCAGGGTGTTCATCTCGCCGACGGCGGGATTCTCCGAGGCGCGGAACATCGTCACCGGACGCTCGGAGATGGTCTGGGTAAGATCCGAAGAGAGCTCCACATAGTCCATCGTACCGTCGATCAGCTGCGTCCATTCGTGTACGAAGCAGAAATAGACGTGGCCGTCCTCCTCATAGAGGGTGCCGTCGATGCAGTCCCAGTCGTGGGGCTGGTAGTCATAGTCGGGCGTGACGGAGAAAGGGGTATAGGGTCCTTCCGGGTTGTCGGCACGGAGCAGATATGTCTGCGTGTGCTGCACGTTGCGCCGCCTGGGAACCACGTCGACGAGTTCGCGGGATCCGTAGGTGCCGGCGAAATAGTAGTAGTCGCCGATCTTGTGGATCTCGGCCGCGGCGCAGCTGCGCGACCCCTCGTACGGTGTGCCCGTAAGGTCCATGATCTCATATGGTCCCTCCCACATCACGAGGTCCTTGCTCTTGTAGAGCCGTCCTCCCGTGCTGGTCAGGTAGTAAGTCCTGCTGACCGGGTCGGGATAGATGTAAGGGTCGCTCATGGAGAGATCGTTGAAATGGACGGTACGGATGGTGCTCTGCTCCGCCATCATCCGGCGACGGCGTTCTGCCATGCCCGTGGTGTCGCGGGATCCGCTGCCGAAGCTTTTCTGTCCCGGGTCCATAGGCGCCACCGCCACTTCCGTCGGTATCAACTCCTGCTTCACAGGCTCGCAGGGAGCCTGTGAATTCTTGCAGGAGCTGAAAATGACGGAAGAAATTGCGATCAGAACGAAAAGCAATGTTCTTCTCATAGCTAAAGTGCGTTAAAAGAGTTTCGGCTTACCAGCCGGGGTTCTGCTTGAGGTTCGAATTGGCTGCAAGCTGGGCATACGGGAACGGCATAAGCTCGTACTTGCTGTCCCAGCCTTCGCTCCATCCCTTCTCGGAACGGACATCCCACTCCTTTGTTCCGGGTTTATACCCGTAGAAAGTGTACCAGACCTTGTTCTTGTCCTTGAGCGCAGTGGCTGCATCGCCCCAGCGTACCAGGTCGAAGAAACGCTCCTGCTCACCCCAGAGCTCGGCGCGGCGCTCGTCCTTGATGTCCTGCATGGTCATGCTGCCCAATGCGGGGAGACCTGCGCGCTGGCGTACCTGGTTGAGAGCGGCGAGTCCACCGGCAGCATCGCTTCCGGTCAGCTGGCAAACTTCTGCGTACATAAGCAGGACCTCGGAGTAACGCATATACGGATCATTGGTGAAGGTGTACCTCCAGAATCCGGGCACGTCATACAGGTCGGCCTTGTAGATGATGCCCTTGAGGCGGAAGTATCCTTCGTTGTCGTAGTATCCGGAAGCGCGGACGCCGGGAGTCATGCCGGGAGCGTAGTCCATATCCATGATCTGATCATAAGTGGCGATCCAGGCCTTGAAGCGGGGGCCGTCGAGACCGTCGTGCTTGGTCAGGAAACGTCCGAACTCACCGGAGACGGAGTCCCATCCCCAGCCGCCTCCCTGCACGTGGGACGGGAGGACGATATTCTCGGTACGGAGGCCCATCCAAGTAGGACGGAGGTCGTTCTGGGAGCTTCCCGGATGACCGTCGTTCTCAGCGGCATTGTGCTCGAATACATACTCGCTGCAGAAGTCTCCGGCGGGACGGAAGAG
>CAMJHW010000133.1 GCA_946405645.1 uncultured Bacteroidales bacterium | reverse complement strand
CGCGAGCATGCGGCCATGGAACCCCGCTACCTCGGCGTCAAGGCCATCCTCGCCAGGAGTTTCGCCCGCATCCACGAGACCAACCTCAAGAAGCAGGGTGTCCTGGCGTTGACCTTCGACGATCCGGAGGATTACGGCAGGGTCCTGCAGGGAGACCGTATCAGTATAATGTGTTCCAGCCTGGCTCCAGGAAAGCCCGTGGCCGTCGTGCTCAACCACGCGGACGGCTCGTCCGAGACCATAAACGCCAGACACAGCTACAATGCCCAGCAGATAGGATGGTTCCGCGCGGGTTCCGCCCTCAACGCCTTGTCTGCCGGCACCGAGTATTAGAAACGGACAAAGACAAACGGATATGACACGGAAAAACCTTAACGAATATTTGATCTATAAACTCTCCGACGAGATGAAGGGCTGCACCCGCATGGATGCGGAGCTCTTCAAGAAACTCGACGTCAAGCGCGGCCTGCGCAACGAAGACGGTACGGGTGTCCTTGTCGGTCTGACGAATATCGGCAACGTCGTCGGCTATCAGCGCGAGGACGACGGCTCCATCACCCCGGTGGAAGGAAGGCTGTATTTCCGCGGCTACGAGGTCAAGGACCTCGTCCACGCCATCATGAAGGAGAAGCGTTTCGGCTACGAGGAGATCTGCTTCCTGCTGCTTTCCGGACGCCTTCCGGACGCGGAGGAGCTTCAGGCTTTCAAGGACCTGATCTTCGACAACATGCCGCTGGAGCAGAAGACCATCCTTCACATCATCGAGTTGGAGGGAGACGATATCATGAACATCCTTGCGCGCAGCGTCATGGAGTTCTACACCTTCGACGAGAACCCCGATGACGTCTCCCGTGACAATCTCATGCGCCAGAGCATCGAACTCATATCCAAGTTCCCCGCCACCATCGCATACGCCTACAATATGTACCGCCACCATCATCACGGCCGCTCGCTGCACATCAGGGATGCGCAGCCGGGCCTGTCGCTGGCGGAGAATTTCCTGTATATGCTCAAGGGCAGCGGATACACGGAACTGGACGCAAGAACGCTCGACCTGCTCCTCATCCTTCACTCCGAGCACGGAGGAGGTAACAACTCCACCTTCACGGTGCGCGTGACTTCATCCACCGGCACCGATACCTTCTCTTCCATCGCCGCGGGCATCGGCTCCCTGAAAGGACCCAAGCACGGCGGTGCGAACCTCAAGGTCTGCGACATGATTGAATTCATGAAGAAGGAGATCTCCGACTGGACGGACGAGGAGGAGATCGCCGCTTGTGTCAGACGCCTGCTCGCCGGGGATGCGTTCGACGGTTCGGGCCTTGTCTATGGTATCGGCCACGCCGTCTATACCAAGTCCGACCCGCGCGCCGTCCTGCTCAAGGAGATGGCCCGTGAGCTCGCCATCGAGAAGGACCGCCTGGACGAACTGGAGTTCATGGAGAGGATAGAGAAGGTGGCCATCCGGACCATCTATGAGGTAAAGGGTGAAGGCAAGTGCCTGTGCGCCAATGTCGATTTCTACTCCGGATTCGTGTATGACTGCATAGGCATACCCCGTGAGATCTATACCCCTCTGTTCGCCATGTCGCGTATCGTCGGCTGGTGCGCCCATCGCAATGAGGAGCTTAACTTCGAAGGCCGCCGTATCATCCGTCCCGCCTACAAGTGCATCACATCGGAAGAGACCTACGTCCCGCTGAAGAAGAGATAGTATTTTTCGCTATCTTTGCATCATGAAATGCATCGAGGTAGTAGCCGCCGTCATCGTCCATGACGGCCGTCTGTTCGCCACCCAGAGGGGATATGGCGACTGGAAGGACTACTGGGAGTTCCCGGGAGGCAAGGTCGAGGCGGGGGAGACCCGCGAGGATGCCCTCAGGCGCGAAATCCTCGAGGAGCTTGAAACCGAGATCTCGGTGGACGGTTTCCTGTGCACCATCGATTACGACTATCCTTCTTTCCATCTGACGATGCATTGCTACCGCTGCTCGATCGTCAGCGGCAGCCTGCATCTGGTCGAACACGAGGCGGCGCGCTGGCTTGCCGCGGACGAACTTAAAGAGGTCGGCTGGTTACCGGCCGACCTCTCTATACTTCCCTTGATCGAAGGAATATTGAGCGGGGAAAGATAATACCCTTGATTCTAACTACTTGAGAGCCTTGAGTGCGGGGAACAGGTACTTGTAGATGAGATCCTGCTCCGCCTGTAGGTTGTTGGAGTTGGCCGTGACGGCGATGACAGCGTCATAGTCCGGGGCGATGATTATGTACTGCCCGCGGGCTCCGTCGGCGCGGTAGGCATTCTCGGGACACATCCACATCTGATATCCATAACCAAGGAGGAAAGTGCAGTTGTCCTTGGTCAGGCCCTTGGCCTCGACCTCGTCGGGACGGGTGCCGGCGGGGACTGAAGGAACCTGGTATTTCGAGGCTTCGGCTATCCATTCCTCGCTGAGCAGCCTCTTGCCGTTCCAGACGCCCTTCTGGAGGAAGAGCTGGCCGAACTTGGCCATATCCTCGGTCTTGAGCTGAAGGCCCCAGCCGCCGGCATTGATGCCCTGGGGGCTCTCGTCCCATACGGGGATCTCGATATGGAGAGGTTCGAAGAGACGCGGGGTTAGGTAATCCAGGACCTTCTCTCCGGTCAGTTTCTGGACGATGGCGGAGAGCATATATGTACCGAGGGAATTGTAGCAGTACCAAGTTCCGGGCTGGTGTACGACGGGATGGGCCAGGAAACTGGCCACCCAGTCGTCACTGCCCCGGAATGAGGCCTCGGTCTCGTGGCCGCAGTTCATGGTGAGCAGATTGTGCACGGTGACGGCCTTGAGATTGTCGGACACCTCTTCGGGGAGCTTGTCGGGGAAGAAATCTACAAGCTTGTCGGTGACCTTCAGCAGGCCGGCATCGACGGCCATTCCTACCGCCGTGGCGGTGAAGGACTTGCTTACGGAAAACATCTGGTGCGGCTTGTCGGGAGCTGCGTCGCCGTACCATCCCTCATAAAGCACCTTGCCGTGCTTGAGTATCATCAGGCTTTCGAAGAGAACCGAGTTGTCGGCTTCGTCACCGGCCAGGACTGCGTCGACGGCCTGTTGGATGGATGCGGGGGTGGCTGCGCGGGGGAGATCGACGATCTCCTTTTTCTTTCCGCAGGACATGAGCAGGAGCACGGAGGCGGCTGCCATGAGGAGGAGTGAAGTTTTCGCTTTCATCGTGTCTATTCGGTTGTGTAGTTGTCGAAGTAGCCCTGCACGAGGACGATGGGAGTACCCTTGTCTCCCGACCCGCTCGTAAGGTCGCAGAGCGAGCCGATCAGGTCGGTGAGCTGGCGGGGAGTGGTGCCCTCCGAGGCCATCTGTCCCTTGAGGTTGTCCTGCTTGGACTTGATGCTGCTCGAGATTGCGTCGCGCAGCTCCTTGCCGCTGAGGCTTGCGAAGTCGTTGTCAGCCAGGTATTTGAGCTTAAGCTCATTGGGCGTGCCGAGGAGACCGTCGGTGAATGCCGGGGAGACCACCGGGTCGGCGAGCTCCCAGATCTTGCCCTTCGGGTCCTTGAAGGCTCCGTCTCCGTAAACCATGACCTCCACGTGTTTGCCGGTGGCTTTTAGTATCCTCTCCTGGATGTCCAGGATGAGGGGCTGGCAGTCGCGGGGGAAGAGCTTGACGGTCTCCTCCGTGGCTTTGTTGGAGCCCAGGAGGCCGAAACGCTCGTTGTATCCGCTGCCGTTGACGGGAGCGTTAAGGATGTCGTCCATGCCGAGCACGACGCGTGCTCCCAGGCCGCGCAGGATGCGCTTGGTGCGCGCGCGGGTGTGGATGTCGCAGGTGATGACGGTGTCGGTATAGTTGAGGATGGTTCCGGGACGGTTGCCGAAGATGATCTCCACCTCGGCTCCGCACTCGCGGATAAGCTCTGCATAATAGTCAACGTAGTCGACTCCGGTGAACTCGTGCTTGTTGAATCCGAAAAGCTCGCGGTAGCGCTCGAGGGTTAGGACGTCGGTATAGGGATTGATGCCGTGCTCATCCAGCTTGTCGATGCTGACCAGCTCGTTGCCGACTTCGTCGGAAGGATAAGAGAGCATCAGGATGATCTTCTTGCAGCCCATGGCTATGCCACGGAGGCAGATGGCGAAACGGTTGCGGCTGAGGATGGGGAAGATGACTCCGACGGTGCCGCCGCCGGTCTTGGTCCTGACATCCTCGGCGATGGCGCTGACAGGAGCGTAATTGCCCTGGGAACGGGCCACTACGGACTCCGTCACGCTGATGACGTCGCGGTCGCGGATATCGAACCTTTCTTCCTCAGCGGCTTCGAGGACGCTAGTCGTTACGATTTCCGCAAGATTGTCTCCCTGGCGGATGATGGGGCAGCGGATACCGCGGGACACGGTCCCGACCTTTCTTTCGTGATTCTTCATATTATAGCTTTGTTACTTTCAAATATAATCATTTGACCTTTGAATCGCAATACCAGCAGCGGAGTACGTTGTCCTCGCCGCGGCGGAACTTGTGCGGCGCGTGCTCGTTGTTGCAGATGCACTTG
>CAMJHW010000132.1 GCA_946405645.1 uncultured Bacteroidales bacterium | reverse complement strand
AACCGCTGCCAAGCCGTCCTATCGACAGCGGACGGAATCCGTATTTGTCCCTGCAGGCATACAGGACGCCATCGGCAAGCATGACGGTGGAAAAAGCCCCGTCAAGCTGGTTGGCAGCCGCCATGATCCGGGCTATCCAGCTCCCGTTGTTCTGCCCTCCTATGAGATGTGCAAACAGTTCGCTGTCAGATGTGGAATGGAACAGATGTCCCATCGTTTCGAGACGTCCTTTGATACTGGCGGCATTTACTATGTTTCCGTTATGGGCGAGCGCGAAACAACCGGCCCGGCAGGACATCCTGAACGGCTGGATGTTCTCCATCCCGCCCACCTCGGTAGTCGGATACCTTACATGACCTATGAGGGTGTCGCCGGAAAGCCTGGCCAGTGCGTCCTCTGAGAAAACGTCCTTGACCAGACCTTCGCCTTTGTGGACCCGAATGGCCCAATCCCGGTCGTACACCGCAATTCCGCAGGCCTGCTGGCCTCTGTGCTGAAGCGCCTGCAGTGCCAGGAAGGCCTGCCTGGAGGCGTCCCTCACCCCGTAGATTCCCAAAACGCCGCACTCCTCGTGCAGCTCGTCAAAGCAATGATTACAATTCATTTATGCAATTATACAGCCTGTCCATAGCTTCAATCGTCCTGGCCTTGTCCGAGAATGACGTCAGTCTGAAATATCCTCGCCCTGCTCTACCGAAACCTGATCCCGGAGTGATGACGATACCTGCCTTTTTAAGCAGGACATCGAAGAACTCCCAGTCATCCATTCCGTCCGGCGTCCGGGCCCAGACGTAAGGGGCGTTCTCGCCGCCGGAGGCGTGCAGCCCCGCCCGTTTCAGGCCTTCTCGTATGACGGCAGCGTTTCCGAGATAGTATCGTATGCTTTCTCTGGTCTGCTCCATCCCCTCCGGCGAATATACTGCGTACGCTCCGCATTGCGAAATGTACGAGGCACCGTTGAACTTGCATCCCTGCCTGCGCTCCCAAAGTGCATTGAAAGACACTTCTTCTCCGTTCATGTTTTTGCCACGGAGCTCCTTTGGTATGACGGTGTAGCCGCAACGGATGCCCGTGAACCCCGCCGTCTTGGAAAAACTCCGGAATTCCATCGCACATTGCCGCGCACCTTCAATCTCAAAGATGGAGTGCGGAATGCCGGAGTCCTGTATGAAAGCTTCGTAGGCGGAATCGTACAGGATCAGCGAGCCGTTCCTCAAGGCATAGTCCACCCATCCTTCCAACTTGGCACGGGTAATTACCGCACCGGTCGGATTGTTCGGATAGCAAAGATAGACAATATCAAGTTTTTCATCAGGGATTTCTCCCGTAAAGCCGTCGTCTTCCGTGCAAGGGATGAATACTATCCGTCTTCCGTCAATGACGTTAGTGTCCACATAGACGGGATAGACAGGGTCGATGATACCAACGGTGTTTCCATCCGAAAACAGGTCCAGGATGTTTCCCAGGTCGCTTTTCGCTCCGTCGCTGATGAAGACTTCATCCGGATCGACGGTGATGCCCCGGGAGGCGTAGTCGCCTTGGACGACAGCCTCCCGGAGCCAGCCGTAACCGTGCTCCGGGCCGTAGCCGTGGAACCTCTCCCGGACGGAGAGGTCATCCACGGCCTCGTGCATCGCCCGGATGACTGCAGGGGCTATCGGAAGTGTCACATCCCCTATGCCCATCCTGATTATGTCCGTTTCGGGAGAGGCCTCATGGAACGAGGCGACCCTGCGCGCGACTTCCTGGAAAAGGTACCGGTGCTCCAACCGGCAGAATCCTTCTTTTATCCGTACCATATCTCAGTCCTCCAGTTCGATAGTACCTTCGAAAACAGTCGTTGCAGTACCTGTCATATGTATGTCTTTGGTGACAGGGTCCCACGATATGTCCAGTGATCCTCCATCCATAATGACGGTGCATCCGTCCGGCCTCGTATATCCGGCCATCGCGGCAGCGACGGCCGTTGCGCAGGCACCGGTGCCGCAGGCCTGCGTAATGCCGCTGCCGCGCTCCCAGACGCGCATCCTGATGTGTCTCTCGTCGATCACCTGTGCGAACTCAATGTTTGCCCTGTCGGGAAACAAGGGAGACTTCTCGAACAATGGCCCGGCTTCGGCCACAGGTGAGGCTTCGGCGTCGGGAACGAAAAGGACGAGGTGGGGATTGCCGACATCCACGGCGGTTCCGCGGAAACGCTTCCCGCACGCGAAGAGGTCTCCAAGTATCCAGTTCCCGCGGTTTCCGTCGGGAAGATTGACTTCGAGCGGAGTACCCTTGCCCATCTCCACGTTTACGTCGAGAACCTTTCCTTCCTTGTCTAGACACAGACGCAGCACCTTGATGCCGGACAGGGTTTCGAGCCGGAGTTCAGTCTTGTAGGACAACCCCTTGTCGTGGATGTAGCGTGCTACACAGCGCGAGCCGTTGCCGCACATCAGGGCCTCGGAGCCATCGGCATTGAAAATCCTCATGCTGAAATCAGCCTTGTCCGAACTGCCGATCAGGATAAGTCCGTCGGAGCCTATTCCCTTATGCCTGTCGCTCCACTTTACTGACAGTTCTGACGGGTTCTCAAGGGGATACTCCATAGTATTGACATAGATGTAGTCGTTCCCCAGTCCGTGCATCTTCGTAAAAGCTATTTGTCTCATACGCGTCCTTTTAGATAGTCGTCAACTTCCTGTGCCACGGCCCTTCCTCCGGCCAAAGCCCTCACTACCAGGCTAGTGCCGGTCTTGGCGTCGCCTGCGAGGAAGACGTTCGGCCCGAAATCAGGGTGATTTGGCTTCAGGAAACCCATTGCCAACAGCACCATGTCGCACTCGATAATGCTTTTGTTGCCAGTAGGCTTCATCTGCGGACGTCCTCCGTCCGGAGCGGGATGCCATTCGACTTCCTCGACTTCCACTCCGGCCACACGGCCTTTACCGTCATCGAGGAAGCGGCATGAGGACAGACTCCATCGCCGGTCGCAGCCTTCTTCGTGACTCGTGGAAGTCCTGAGGATCATAGGCCACGCCGGCCAAGGCGTCGCGGGGTTGTACCCCTCCGGCGGTTTGGGCATGATCTCGATCTGGGTGACGTTCCTGCAGCCCTGTCGGTGGCACGTACCGATGCAGTCGCTGCCAGTATCGCCTCCGCCGATCACGAGGACTGTCCTTCCCTTGGCCGAGACGGTCTCTTCCTTGCTGAACTGTTCTCCCGCCAGCCTGCGGTTCTGTTGGGTAAGCAGGTCCAGAGCGAAGTAGATGCCCTTGAGCTCCCTTCCGGGAATGGGAAGGTCGCGTGCGGTCGGCGTACCTGTGGAAATGACATAGGCATCAAAACCTTCCGGGAGATGTTCCGTATCCACCGTCACTCCGTAACGGAAAGTGATGCCTTCCTGCTCCAGTACGGCTATTCTCCTGTCAATGACATACTTGTCCAACTTGAAGTTGGGTATGCCGTAACGGACGAGGCCTCCTGCGGACGGCATCTTCTCCAGCACGGTGACATCATACCCGCGCTTGTTGAGCTGGACGGCCGCGGAGAGTCCGGCAGGGCCGGCTCCGACCACGGCCACCTTCTTCCCGTTGCGGGGATAGGAGTGCGGGTGGACATATCCTTCGCGGAACGCGCGCTCTATGATCGAGCATTCGTTCTCGCGGACGGTGACGGGCGCGTCCATGGCGTGGTTGAGCACGCAGCTCTTCTCGCACAGCGCTGGACAGATGCGCCCTGTGAATTCCGGAAAGTCATTGGTCTGCGACAGGAGCTTGTACGCAAGCTCCCACTTGCCCTTGCAGGCGGCGTCCTGCCATTCGGGCTGGCGGTTGCCCAGAGGGCAGGCCCAATGGCAGAACGGTATGCCGCAGTCCATGCACCGGGAAGCCTGGAGCATGCGGTCGCCCTCGTTGAGGGTCTGCTCCACTTCTCCGAAATTGGAGACTCTTTCAAATACCGGCCTGTGGCCGGCTTCCTGACGGGGAATGGTCAGGAATGCATTAGGGTTTCCCATATTCCGTGTCCGTTAATAATCCATTTGTACATTGTCGATCTTTTCGTTAAGCTTGCGCAACTGCTCTTCGTGGAGGACGCGCTTGTATTCGATAGGCGTGACCTGGATGAAGTCCTCGGCGTACTCTGACCAGTGCTCCAGCATCCTGGCGGCAAGGGCCGAGCCTGTCAACCTGCGGTGCTCCGCTATGAGGCTCTTGAGCTCCTCCATCCTGGCCTTCTCCTCGATCAGGCCAAGCTCGATCATCTCCATGTTGCAGTAGTAGTCGAAATTGTGGTCGGGGTCCCAGACATATGCGAGACCGCCGGACATACCGGCCGCGAAGTTGCGCCCGGTGGGTCCTAGGACCACTACACGTCCGCCGGTCATATACTCGCAGCAATGGTCTCCGACTCCTTCCACGACGGCGGTGGCGCCGGAATTGCGTACGGCGAAGCGTTCGCCGGCGCGGCCGGCCATGAACAGCGAGCCGGACGTCGCGCCGTAGAGCAGCGTATTTCCGGCGATAGTGTTCTCGGAAGCGTCGAAATGGGCGTCAGGATCGGGACGTACGATGATGCGGCCACCGGAAA
>CAMJHW010000131.1 GCA_946405645.1 uncultured Bacteroidales bacterium | reverse complement strand
ACGGCGCCGACACTGAGGCGGTCAACGCCGCAGTCGAGGCCGTCAACGCCAAGGTACAGGACTTCTTCATGCGCTGCAAGCTCATCGCTTTCGACGACGCTGCCGCTCCCGCGGTGGATGTGGACGTAGAGAAGATCGTAGCCATTGCCGGAGGCAACCTTGCCGACCAGGAGGCCCAGATTGCTGAATATCCCATAGCCCGTCCATGCAAGGACCAGGTACTTCCGTTCACGGGCATCAACCCGGCCTGGAAGGCCGCAGTCGATACGGTCAAGGCCCTTGTGCCCGCGTTCGCGGACAAGAAGGGCGTGACCGAGGCCGAGTGGAACGAGGTCGTGGCCGGCCTCGCCCCGTACAACGCCTGGAAGGCTGCGAAGGCCGGCGCCGAAGTCGAGCCGCTCGGGCTTGATGAAGTCAAGGCCCTCCTCGCGGCCGACCGCAAGCCGGCCCTCCTGGCGCTCATCGAGTCCGACAAGGCCCTCGAGGACGAGGCCAACGGCATCGACGAGGTCTGCAAGCTAGTCCGCTACTACGCCCACTTCGCCAAGCTGCTCAACAACTACGTTATCCTGAGCGACTTCTATACCCGTGATCCGGAGAAGCTCGCCGTCTTCGAGGCGGGCAAGCTCTATATCGACGAGCGTTGCTGTGAGCTCTGCGTCCGTGTCGAGGACATGGGCAAGCACGCCGACATGGCCGGACTCAGCAATATGTTCCTCATCTATTGCGCCTGCACCTCCAAGGTCAAGGCCGAGACGATGAACATCGCCGCCGTCATGACCGCCGGAAGCATCCGCAATCTCCGTCCAGGCGTCAACGGCGTCTTCTATGACAGGGAAGGCAATGACTGGGATGCGGTCATCACCAAGGTGGTCGACAACCCCATCAGCGTACGTCAGGCTTTCTGGAGCCCCTACCGCAAGTTCGGCAATTTCATCTCCAGCAAGATCGACAAGTCCGCGTCCGAAAAGGATGCCAAGGGAATGAGTACACTGTCGAACATCTCGGACAATGCCACCAACAAGCCGACAGAAGGCGTGAACGCCGCGGCCAAGGCCGCCCCGTTCGACGTCGCCAAGTTTGCGGGCATCGCCGCGATGGTGACTATGGCCATCGCTGCGGTCTCAGGAGTTATCGTCCTCATCATCAATGCCCTCAAGGGCCTTGTATGGTGGAAGTGGCTTATCCTGATAGCTGTCTTGATGCTCATCATCTCCGGCCCCGCCTGCTTCATCGCATGGCGCAAGCTCCGCAAGCGCAACCTCGGACCGGTCCTCAACGCCAACGGCTGGGCCATCAACTCGGCTGTTCTCGTCAATATCCTCTTCGGCAAGACTTTGACCTCCGTTGCCAAGTATCCTAAGGTACACGTCGCCGACCCTTATTCGATGCGTCCTCCGCTCTGGAAGCGTATCCTCCGCTGGCTGATCTTCCTGCTGGTGGTCGCTTTCGCCGTCGGCTACTTCACCAACAACCTTAAGTTCATGGGCATCGAGCGCAAGCCGAAGGCGGAGCAGGTCGAAGAGCCTGCTCCGGCCCCTGAGGCTGTGCCCGAGGCGGCTGCTGCTGCGGCTCCTGCCGCCGAGGCCGCTCCTGCCCCTGCCGAGGTTCCGGCCGAATAACGCCTCGTTTGGTTCGTGCAATGTAAATTATTAATTTACAATACATTAATGATAATCCCTGTCCGTTTTTTAGGATAGGGATTATCCGTTATTGTTTGATAATCAGCAAGTTGCATTGCACGTTGAGATGGAGTGGATGCGCGGGAGAAGGGAGGCGGGAGGAAGCAGCCGGCCGGTTATTCTTCCGGGAGGGGTTTCTTGGGATTGGCGGGGACGCCGAGCTTGACGATCTGGCGGGCGGACTGGACGATGCTGCGGCCGGAGTCCTTCAGCTTGTCGGAGCAGCGGTCGTAGCAGTCCTGTGCATCCTTGAGCTTATTGCCCATCTCGGCGTGGGCCTTGGCGAAGTCGGCCACGCGGTCTATCATCATCTGCGCGGAAGCGATGATCTGTTGCTGGTTGCGGACCTGCTCCACGTGGGTCCAGGCAATGGATATCATCCTGAGGAACGGCATTAATGTTTCCTCGCTGGTAATCAGCACTCCCTGCGCATAGGCGTCCCGCCAGAGCGCAGGGTCCTCAGTGTACGCCAGTTGCAACGCCGGATAGTTCGGAACGAACATTACGACGTAGTCCAGCATCCGGCGGCCGGGGCGCAGGTAGCGCTCGTAGCCCTTGCGGGCGAGGCGCTTCGCCTGCTCGCGCACCGCTTCAGCGTTGCGCCTGGCCGCACCGGCCCGGACGTCCGGGTCTTCGGATTCCACATAATCGCTGAAAGCCGACAGGGAAACCTTTGCGTCTATGACGATATCATTGTTGTCGGGCAGGTGGAGTATGAAGTCGGGTCGCATACGCTTCTCAGAGTCTTCTCCCAGAAGGGCGAATCCCAACTCGTCCCGCAGAGTGGACTCCTTGTCATAGTCCCGGCCCTCGACGAGTCCTTCGGACGCGAGGAGGTTGGCCAGGACGGTTTCGCCCCAGCAGCCCTGGAGCTTCTTCTGGCCGCGCATGGCGTCGGCGAGCCTGTCGGCCTTGCCGCCGATCGCGCGGCTCTGCGCCTCCAGGTCGCGGACCGCCGCGTCGAAGCGCTCGCGCAGCGTCGCGGCGTCCTCCGCCTGCGCCTTCTTCCCGGCCTCGAAGGCGTCCTTCATCGCCGAGAGGTCGCGCGACAGGCCGCCGCTGATGCCCTCGAAGGTCTCGCGGGCCTTGCGGCTCAGCTCCTCCTCCCTGGCGCGCAGGATTTCCTCCGTGCGGGCGGTCATCTCTGCCCGCACGGACGCCATCTGCTGCTGCAGGGACTCGGCCTGCTGCTTGCGCAGCGCCTCCTCGACCTTCTTCTCGGAGAGCGCCTGCAGCGCGCGGCCCTTCCAGCGCAGCGTCACGATGACGTGCGTCAGCGCCCATACTATAACGAGCGCAGCCAAGAAAATGATTGCAAGAATCAGTAATTCGTTTCCGTCTGACATTATTGCCTCTTGTCGGTAACGGTTACTCCGGGAAGGGCGGAGGCATTGAAGGTGACCTCGCTCTCGGAGACTCCCAGCTTGGCGTCACGCATCGTTACTGTTATGCCCTTGAGTTTGGTGGACAGGCTGATCGGCATATAGTCCTTCTTGGACACCACGAGGGTCATCTTCTTGGGATCGTCCTTGTTGGTATTCGACTTTGACTTGTCGCATTGGAACTGCCAGGTATCGGCGGTCTCCTTCACCAACTTGACGTCATATCCTTCTGTGATGCCGGAGAACATTTCCATATTCTCCTCCTGGGAACTCTTCGAGTCTGCCTTCCTGTTTTCGATGACCACTTCATTGTTCGTCGAGGAATAAGTCCACATCGTGGTATTATCCATCCACAAAGTCTCCTTGACATCCTTGACGGACATCTCCGTGCGGCTCTTGTCACCCCTGACCTTCATTGCTGCCGAAGTCTTTCCGATGATGGGGATGGTGATGTCCATAGTGACGGCCAAGCCCATTTCATCGGACTTCTTCATCTCTGAGTCCATCCTGTCGATGATCTCCTTGGGAGTCTGTGCGAGAGAAATGGCCACGGAGGCCAGCAATGCTGCGATGCAAATAAAGAAACGTTTCATCATTATCGGTTTTAGCGATGCGGGACTGCTCCTGCAAGTGTCAAAGTTAGTTATTTCCCCGGGATTTGCGGTGGAAATAAACAATCGTTCAAAAAAAAGATTAAATTTGTCTTTGTTCCCCGCAAACAGAAACCAGACCTTTTACGATATGAACCTCAGGCACATTTTGAAAACCTTCACGGCCGTCATCGTCCCGGCCATCCTCGCCTCCTGCGGCGGTCCCAAGGACGTCGAAGTCGGACCTTACACCGTTTCCGTCATCGAGGACAACGTCTATCACATCCAGGACTACAATAGCTCCAATCCTGCCGGCGAAGCCTTCGATGCCGAAGGCAACAAGACCCATTTCAACAACTGTTCGGACATATACCTTATCGTCGGTGAGAACGAAGCCCTCGTGATCGACCTCTCCAACCGCATCGACTGGGCGGACAACGCTGACGAGTCGCTCCGCACCATTATCACCGAGCGCGCTGGCGGCAAGCCCGTGACTGTCACGTTCACGCACAGTCACGGCGACCACACCGGCATGCTGCCGGCGATGCTGGACCTGCCGGGCGCGCGCTTCGCGCTGCCCCAGCAGGACTTCGCCCGCTTCGCCGACCGCATCCCCGAGGATCGCCGCGAGTTCATCCGTGAGGGCAAGGTCTTCGACCTCGGCGGAATGGAGGTCGAGACCATCGCCGTTCCCGGCCATACCGTAGGATCGGTGGTCTATTATCTCAAGGGGCACAACCTCCTTTTCACCGGTGACGCCGTCGGTTCCGGTCACGGAGTGTGGATCTTCAACGAGGACGGTTTCTACAACTACGTCTCCGCCGTCCCGCATTTGGTCGAATGGCTCGAGGATCCGGAGAATGACGTAGATCTCGCCAAGCTCCAGATCTATGGCGGTCATTACTGGCAGAAGGACTGGCTTAAGCTGCCCAAGGGCCGTGAGATGGGTATGGAATATCTCCGCGAGATGCAGGATCTGGTCACCTCCATCGAGAC
>CAMJHW010000130.1 GCA_946405645.1 uncultured Bacteroidales bacterium | reverse complement strand
TGTTGGTGCCGAAGAAGGTCTCCAGGTTGACGCGGTAGTCGAGCCGGTCGGCGGAAGCGATCTGGTGGCCCCGGTCATAGCGGTCGTTGCTGTCGCCGTTGCCCGTCCTGTAGCCCTTGGGGAGATACTGCTGCTTGTCGCGCGGGAGCAGCGGGTCCAGCGTGAACTTGTCCGTGCGGTCGCCGGAGCCGATGTTGCCCGCGCAGAGCGGGTAAGCGACCCACGTGGACACGAAATGGCCGTAGTCATAATAGGCGGCGTAGCTGCGCTTGCCCGACGGGAAATAATGGACCAGGAGGTCCTGCCCGTCGTCCGCCTTGGTGGCGGGAAGCTCCATCCAGGCGGCTGTGGTCGACGCGGACTTGCGGCCCAGGCGGTAGGAGCCTTCGACCTTGGACACGAAATACGCCGGCGTCGCGCCGCCCGCCTCCACCATGCCTTCGTGCTCGCTGCGCAGGGTCATCATCGTGACCTTGTCACCGACCTTCAGGCCCAGCTTCGGGAAAGACTGGTCGTTGCCGTTCTTCGGCACCTGCTTCTCGCAGAGGCCATAGACATACACGAAACCCGACTCGTCGAAGAGGAAGAAATTGCCATAGTCCTCATTCTCGATCGCCGCGATCTCGCCGGTCAGCTCATACCAGGTGGATTCGTCCGCCTTCTTGGCGCGGAAATCCCGGATGGTGAACTTCGGCGGCACGACGACCGGCTTGCCGGCCTGGCGGACGCCGATCACCCGGGACAGCTCGCCGGCCGTCAGCGTCAGGCTGGCGGTCCGCTCCGCCTCGGCTTCATTCGCCGACACGGACACCGTCACCCGCTGGTAGGAGTCGGACGGGCCGCCGGACGCGGGCGCGACCGTGACCCAGTCCGCATCGGAGCGGAGGGTCCAGTCACGGTTGGTCAAAAAGGATATTTCCTGCTGCCCGGCAGCCGCTTCGAATGCGACCTGATTGCTCAGGAGCGTCAGGGCGGCAGGCTTGGTGCAGGCCACCGCAGCGGCAGCCAGCGCACAGATTATAATCAGATGTCGGATGGTTCTCATAACCTACGAAATTACTGCTTTTCTCAGAAGAAAGCAAAAAAGACGAAAGGAGCCGACCCGGACGGGTCGGCTCCTTCAACAAATATTCCGGAAAGGATTACTCGGTCTTGCCGTTGAGGCTGTAGATGTAGGCTTCGTTGCCGACGGTCTCGGACGTGCCCTTGTAGGTGGTCAGCGGTCCGTGAAGGATCACCTTGTCGCCCACGGCGACCTCGGCGTCACCCTCGACCCACTTGCGGTTGCCCAGGTAGAGCACGCGGAAGGCCTCGAAGTCCTTGGTCAGGTCGTCGTTGAAGGTGCCGTTGCTGGAGATCCAGAAGGAGGCGTTGCCATACTCGGCGTTGAACTGGCCGTTGTTGACGATCTTGGAGATCGTACCGGACACATAGACCTTGGAAGCCGGGCCGGCGATGGCGGCGGCGACGGCGCCTTCGGCCGTGAACGGCGTGGCGAGGGTACCGATACCCTCAGCCTCGGAGGTGACACCGTTGATCCGGTAGATGTAAGCCTTGTTGCCGGAGGTCTCGGCCGTGCCCTTATAGACGGTCAGCTTGCCGCAGAGGATGACCTCGGCGCCGACGGCGATCTGGGCGTTGCCCTCGACCCAGCCCTTGTTGTCGAGCCAGAGGACGCGGTAAGCCTCGAAGTCCTTGGAGAGGTCTTCGTTGTAGACACCGTCGCTGGAGATCCAGAAGGTGGCGTTGCCATAGGAACCGAACTCGCCCTTGTCAGCGATCTTGGAGACGATACCCTTCACGTAGAAGTCCTTGGCGGTCTCGCCACCGAGCGCGGTGACGTACTCGATCGCCTCTTCCACGGTGAACGGCAGGGCCAGGGAACCGGTAGCGCCGAGCTGCATGATGGAAGCCTCGGTGGAGTACTCCTTGGTACCGTCCGTGGTGCGGAAGGTCAGGGTCGCATTGCGCGGGCCGGCCATGTTCTCCTTGGCGGAGAAGGTGACGGTGTTGCCCGCGATGGAGGAGATGGACAGCCAGGACTTGGCCTCCTCGGGGACGTCGACGAAGATGCCGTTGCCCTTGTTCTTCAGGGTCACGGACAGCTCACCGCCCTCGGTAGGGATGGTGGCGTCCTCAGGATCGATGGACTCGACGCTGATCAGGGACTTGTTGAGGACCGTGATGATGGCGGCGATACCGGCGTCCTTGTTCTGGACGGTCTCCGGAGTGCCCTTGTAGCTCATCAGCTGGCAGATGATGGTCACCTCGTCACCGACGGCGAACTCGTCGCCCGTCTCGATCGGGGCACCATTGACACCCAGGCCACGGTAGACCTGCAGGCTCTTGGCCGAGTCGAACTTGCCGTCGTCGGAAATGTAATAGGTGGCGTTGTGGTAATCGACGCTCATGTCGATCATCTTGCAGATGACACCCTTGACGCAATACTCGCCGTCGACGTTGTAGCTGCCGCCGTCACCCTTGTCGACCGCCTTGATGAGCGCGAGCGCATCAGCGACGGTAATGACCTTGAGTTCGGCCTTCTGGGCATACTGGATAACGTTGATATACTGCGTCTTGCCGCCGCAGACAAGTTTCAGCTCTGCCGTATTGGTCGTCTTGGTCTCCGGAGCGGAGAAGACGATGTGATACTCACCCGCCTCACCCTTGTTCGGTTTGACGGTCAGCCAGGAAGGAATGGAGGCCTCGTCGATCTGCCAATCGTAGTTGGCGACGATGTCGATGGCATCCTCGCCGCCCTTGACGTCGATGGACACATAAGACTCCGAAACCTGAATCTCGGAAAGAGTGCCGATCTTCTCCTGCACACAACCCGTGGCCAGGGAGAGAAGCACCGCTGCGATAAGATATCTGAATTTCATATTCGTAAGGAGTCAGATTAGTTGAACATATACTTGATACCGATGGAGGCGTACCAGCACTGGCCGATCACGGAGTTGTACTGCCAGGTCTCGGTGTTGCCGTTCACGACTGCAGGCGTCGAGAAGGTCGGATAGCCGGCGGCGTCGACACCCTCGTACTGGAGGATACGGCCCTCTTTGAGATCCGGATTCATGTACTTGCTCACGCCCCAGCTGGAGTTGAACATATTCAGCAGGTTCTTGATATCCAGGCTGAACTGCAGGGTGTTCTTGGTGCTGCCGATCTTCACCACGAAGTCATGCTTGTAGCTGAAGTCCACGCGGTGCGTCCAGGGAGAATACACGCTGTAGCCCTCGGCGTACTGACCCTGGTGCTTGCTCAGGTAGGCATCGTTGTGGACGAAGTCCATGAAGCGGGTAGCGTCGTCGTTGGACACGAAGCGGAAGGAACCGTCGGCCACCTGCTCGTCCGTCGGGATGAAGAGGGAGTCGTACTTGTAGTTGTCACCGTTCATGTCGTTGGTCAGCATATAAGAGTAGTTGTAACCGCCGCGCCAGCCTTCGTAGATGAAGCTGAAGTGGTTGCCGGAATGGTCGCTGTGGGTCAGGGACGCCACGATGCGGTCAGGCGTGTTGTTCTTGGCGGAGTGGAGCTGCGTGTAGTTCGGACCGGCGACGGTCGGCACGTAGTTGAAGATGGATGCAGGGTCGGAACCAGGCAGGGAGGTGAGCTCCTTGTTCATCACGTGGGTGTAGGCGGCCATGATGTTGAGGCCCTCGACCGGAGTCATGTTGAAGGAGATGCTGCCGGAGTAGGTGTAACCGAGGTGCGTGTTGGTCAGCACGTAAGCCGGAGAATCCGTGTACTTGTAATCCTTCGGATAGTTCGGGCGGTTGTCAGCACCGTTGAAGCGGGCGAAACCGTTCACCGGCTTCATGTTCCAGTCCTCCATCGTGGAGGCGTTGACGTTCTGGTTGAACATACCTTCGACGGTCACGGAGAACGGGAAGGAAGTCGGGAACACGTAGTCGACGGCCAGCGCGGTCTTCCAGACCTGCGGCATCTTGAAGTTCGGATCCACGGCGGCGAGCTTGTTGGGGATCTTTCCGTCCTCAGGAGTGATCTCCTGCGGGTAACCGAGACCATACCACTTCTGGCGCATTTCCTCGCGGTCGGTGATCAGACCACCGGCGAAAGCGGCCAGGTTCTTATTAGCCTCGAGGATCTCACCTTCCTTGTAGGTGGTGGTGATGATACCGTTGTACTGGTTCATCGAGGAGTTGGACGGCATGTTGGTGAAGAACACGAGAGGAACGCGGCCCAGGAAGAGGCCGGTACCACCACGCACCTTCAGGGTCTTGTCGCCCAGGACATCCCAGGTGAAGCCGAGACGCGGGGAGATGCTCGGCGCGGCGCCAGGCCAGCGGCCGGTATCGATGTGGCGGATATTGCCGTTGGCGTCCGGGTAGGACAGGTCATAGACGGCCTTGTTCGTGATGATGTTGCTGTTGTCGAAGATATAGGAATCGAGACGCAGGCCGGCGGTCAGCTTCAGCTTGTCGTTGACGGCCCACTCGTCCTGGGCATAGAGGCTGGCCTTGTGGTAGGTCACACGGCTGGCCGGATCGTCACGCATCAGGTTCTCATAACCGTAGGTGAAGTTCACGGTCTCCGGAGTCGCACCGTTCAGGAAGTCGTCCAGGGAGTTGTAGCGATAGTAACCGGTACCGTTGCGCAGGTAGGCGTTGTCAGCCATCTGGTATTCGTAGCCGAGGCCGGCGGTGAGCTTGTGGTCACCGAGGAACATCGTGAAGTCGTCCTTGA
>CAMJHW010000129.1 GCA_946405645.1 uncultured Bacteroidales bacterium | reverse complement strand
TTGATAGGACGGTTCTCCACGGGACCGACGCTGTTCTTCCAATTGTAGCGGGTCTCGAGGTCCGTACCCTCGACGATGCATCCTCCGGGGAAGCGGAAGATTCCGGGATGGAGGTCCGCCAGGGCCTGCGCAAGGTCCTTTCGGTAAATGCCTTCGAGGGCGTCACCGGGTACCAGGGAGACATGCTCGAGGTCGACGGTGGCTCGCGGGGCTTCGAGGAAAATCCTCAGGACAGCCTTCGGATCAGTAACCTCAGGCTTGAGTTCGGCTTCATATTTTTTCCACTCGGAGCCGGATACTTTGACGGTCTGCTGTACGAAGAACTGGTTCTCGCCCATCGAAGCGGTATTGACGAGCTCGACGCGGATGGCTCCGTCCCTTCCATCCGGGACCCTGGCCCATACGCTGAAGCGATAGGTCTTGCCGGCCTCGACTCCTATGCCGAAGAATCCTTCGTTGTCGAGTCCGGTCTGCTTGTGGGCGTGACCGGGGTCGTTGAGGCGGGCATAGTGAGGACAGCGGTCGAACGGACCGTCTTCGCGGATCTCCACATTGCCGAAGGCCTTCCAGCCCTGGAGGGAGTAGGGGAACTCGAACGAACGGTTCTTGACCAGTTCGGCATAGAGTCCGCCGTCCGCGGCGTAGTTGATGTCTTCGAAAAAGATGCCGTACATCGTCGGCTGGATGGGTGCGCCGACCTTTTTCAGGTCGATGTCGAAACCGTTGGTCTGTGCGCCGAGGCTCAGCGCCGAAAAGGCGGTTGCGAGCGCGAGCAGGGTCTTGTGAACTTTCATATGATTAGTTTTAATGCGAAATTACTTATTTTCCGACAAATATAGTTATGTTTGCACAAATGAAAGTGGACAAATGATACGTCAAGGTGGAAAATCAATCATAGTAATATGCCTTTGTGCACTGTTTTGCACTCTGACATCTCCTGCTGCCGTTACTCCCGACGGCTCCTATTCGACCGACTATCTCGCCGGTTTTGTCAATATGGAGGACGGGCTGCCCAGCAACTTCGTCGACGACGTGTTCATGGACAGTTCCGGTTTCCTGTGGGTAGGCACTTCCGGCGGCGGGCTATGCCGTTATGACGGATATGGTTTCCTTGTGTTCTCGACCAATACTCCGGTCAGTATAAGGAACAATTTCATACGGTACATTGCCGAGGATCCCTGGCACAGGCTCTGGATAGCGTCCGAGGGCGGTTTGGATATCCTTGACCTTCAGACATATGAAACCGTCAGACTCGAAGGTACTGCACTGGAATCGTATCAGGATACCTTTTGTTCTTTCCTCACTGTGGATGCGACCGGTTGCGTATGGGTCAAGTTCGGAACGACGCTTCTTCGTGTCTCTTTTAATGATAAAGGTGGTATCGTGTCTACGGATTCCTTTGAGGATCCGCGCCTTTCACCTCAGACCGTAGTATTCAAGGATGTGGAAGGCGACGGGTCGATGTGGATAGGACTGGCCGGTCGTGTGCGCAAGATAGTCCCTTCAACCGAAGGCCTCAAGGAACTTCCTGCGCTGGGAGGGTTTTCTTATCGCGAGGACGCATACCTTTCTGATTTCCTTGTCAGGGAGGATGAAGTGTGGGTTTCAACTAATGACGGATTGTATAGATGCGCCTTGAATGGAAGCAGATGGAAGCATTATGAACACGATCCCGGTGATTCGCGGTCACTGTCCCAGAATTTCATCACGGGACTTGCCATCGCTCCGGACAAGCGGGTGATCGCCGTGTCTCTCAAGGGCTTCAACGTGTTCGACCCCATCGGGGACGGATTTGACAGAGTGGCATCCGACAATTCTCCCGAACTTCTCGACAGTGACTTCATCAATTGTATAAAAGTCTATGGGGATGAGATTTGGCTCGGTACGGAGAGTGCCGGACTCGTGCATCTGTATCCCGGCAGGATCTCGGTCGAGAACAGCGTCCACGACCCCAGGGATCCGTTCTCGATAGCGGCCAATCCCGTCAACGCAGTGTATGAAGATGCTGCAGGAAGGATATGGCTGGGCAATGTCGAGGGTGGTATCAGCATCTCCGAGCCCGGAGTGGACGGATACCGCCACTTGACAGCCGATAATGCCGGACTCAGCCACAACTCGGTGAGCGCCATATGCGCCGACGACCGTGGACGGATATGGGCGGGAACCTGGGGAGGAGGAGTCGACATCCTTTCGGCTGTTCCTCCTTACCGTTTGGAGACCAGACTGTTGTCCGGAAGTGAGCTCGATGACAGACTAAGCTATATCGGGTCCCTTGCGATGGATACGCTCAACGGCTTGATGTGGATAGGCACCAATTTCGGCATATACTATTACGACCTGGAGACGGAAACGTTGCATCCTGCATTGAAACAACAGACATATGGTTGCATCGGGGCTTGCCTGGATACTGACGGACATCTTTGGATGGGCAGCCAGGAGGGCGTTTTCGTGTTCGATCTCGGCAGCTTGACCGGTCCGTTCGGCGATTGTTCTTTCCCTGTTCAGAATTTCAAATATAAGCTTGACAATCCGTCTTCGGGCGCTGTTGAAAAGATATATAACGTTTGTCTGGCATCCGACGGTACCGTCTGGCTCGGCAGTTACGGTAATGGCATCTACAGGGTCTCTTCAGAAGGGGACGGCGGCTATTCCTTCAAGAACTATAGCCGTGCCGACGGACTGGTAAACGACGGTGTCAAGTGCATCCTTGAGGATGAGGACGGCAATCTATGGATATCGACAGAGAACGGGCTTTCCATGTTCTCCCCGGATACGGAGCGTTTTGTGTCATACTCAACCAAGGATGGATTGCAGTCGTCTCAGTTCTACTGGAATGCGGCGTTGAGCTCTTCTTCTGGACTCCTTTATTTCGGCAATGTCGCCGGTCTTTCCGTCGTGGATCCCGGCTATCATGCTCCGGAAATTCCTTTGTCCCGCCTTCATTTCACCAGGATAACCGTAGGTAACCGCCTTAACCTGTCCAGCGCTCCCGCCTCGCTGCGCCTTCACGAGCGTGACCGCTCGATAGGCTTCGAGTTCTCCGCGCTGACCTACGGTCCAGCAGCATCCGTGCGGTATTCCGCTTTCCTCGAAGGCCAGGACAGTGGTTGGAAGGAGCTTCCTCCCGGGCGGAACTATCTGGATTATACTTCCATGCGCAAGGGCAGATATGTCCTACATATAATGGCTGCGGACAGTTCCGGGGCCCGTCAGGCGGTATGCGACCTGCCTATCAGGGTGGTTCCGTATTTCTACCATTCATGGCTGTTCTTCCTGCTGATGGCCGTGCTCATCGCCGCTGCCGTTCTTATTTGGCAGGACATGCGCATGAAGGCGCTTGTACGGCAGCGTGAAGAATTGCAGGCCAAGGTGGAGGACCGTACCCGTGAAATCAACCTTCAGAAGAAACTCCTGGAGGAGAAGGCGGAGGAGCTGGCCCGCCAGAACAGGATCCTGACACGCCAGAATGAGGAACTGGCCGGACACAAGATTCTCTCCCAGCAAGAATCGCGTCCTGCCGAGACCAGGGACGAGAAGTTTGTGACCAAGGCTCTTGACACCGTGCGTGAGATGTACAAGGACCCGGATCTGGATGTGACGGCGTTTTGTTCGGCTATGGGTATGAGCAAAACATTGCTCAACAATCGTCTTCAGGAGACGATAGGGCAGTCCATCGGTCAGTTCATCAGGACCTATCGTCTGTCGATTGCGAGGGAGATGCTCCTCAACAACAACGAGACCCATAGCATGAACATATCGGAAATAGCTTACGAGGTCGGATTCAACGACCCCAAGTACTTCACAAGATGCTTCTCCAAAGAGTTCGGAGTAGCCCCCAGTTCGTACCCTCAAAGCTAGTGTTCAAAAATCCACCCATTAGGTTTTTTTGTGCACTTCGACATTTATTATAATATCTACCTTTGCTTCGTAAAACCTTTTAATTATGGCACTGAAGCAAAGACTGACGACCCTGATAACTATTCTCACCGTTTCCTCGGTGCATATTTGGGCGCAGGCCCCGGTTTGGCCTACGGACTATCCGCAGGTCCACGATCCCGTCGTCGCTTGCTGTGACGGTACCTGGTATCTTTTCGCCACCGGTTTCGGAGTGGACATCCTCAGTTCTTCCGACCTCGTGACCTGGGATTATGCCGGCCGCGTTTTCGACAAGGCTCCGCAGTGGGCGGTCGAGACCGTCCCCGGATACCGCGGGCATACCTGGGCTCCCGACATCCTCTTCCACGACGGTCTGTACTACCTGTACTATTCCTGCTCGTCCTTTGGAAAGAATACATCCGCCATCGGAGTAGCGACCAACCGCACTCTCGACCCCGATTCCCCGGATTACAGATGGGAAGATCACGGATGCGTCGTCCGTTCGGTTGCAGGCCGCGACCTTTGGAACGCCATCGACCCCAATGTCATCATCGATGAGCAAGGCAACGGATGGTTGAGTTTCGGTTCCTTCTGGGGCGGCATCAAACTGGTCCGTCTGGATGAGACACTTACGAAACTTGCCGAGCCGCAGGAATGGTTTCCTTTGTGCCGCAGGCCGGAAGGCACGGCGGAGGATACTTCCCAGACCGACGATGCCATCAAGGCGGACCCTCGCGGGGCTGACTTCGATCCCGGCAACGGTGCCGTCGAGGCGCCTTTCATCGTTTACCGTGGCGGGTACTATTATCTTTTCGTTTCCTATGACCTTTGCTGCCGCGGCGCCAAGAGTACTTATAAGGTAGTGTGCGGGCGCGCGAAGGAAGTGACCGGTCCTTACATCGATGCCGC